>JBAZCD010000266.1:0-3602 GCA_041671205.1 Pedobacter sp. | reverse complement strand
CCTTTCTGGGGAGCCCGGAAGATGCTCAAAAAACATTGGATGCGGCTCATCAGGCAGGTATGAAGATCGTGATCAGTTGTCCGGAATTGAAAACTGAAACAGAAAAGATTGTTAAACGCTTCATGAATCACCCGGCATTGGCCGGATATTTCCTTCGGGATGAACCGGCAATGGATGCCATTGCAGAACTGGGTAGCTGGGCTAAACGGGTGAATGCGATTGACCCAGATCATTTTTGCTATGTGAACCTTTTTCCGAATTATGCAACTCCTGCACAGCTTGGAACCCCTGATTACAGAGAGTATATAAATAAATTTGCGAAAGAAGTTCCTTTGCATTTCCTTTCATACGATTCTTACCCGCTTACTTCCGCAGAAGGTGTCTATGAAAAATGGCATCAGAACCTTGAAATATTCTCGAATGAAGCCAAAAAGGCAAGAAAACCTTTCTGGGGGTTCGCCCAATCAATTCTGTTTGATAATAAGCATGCAGATCCTTCGCTGGCAACTTTAAGAGTTCAGATGTATACCAATCTGGCTTACGGGGCTCAGGGATTGCAGTATTTTACCTACTGGACCCCGGTATCATCAGCAGAAGATTTTCGTGGCGGACCAATCACTCTGGATGGCAAAAGAAGTACGGTTTACGATCATATTAAAACACTGAATCAGGAAATAAAAAATCTTGCAGGAGTATTTTTCGGCGCGAAAGTAACATCCCTTAAATTTACCGGAAAAAATATACCCCTTGGTACAAACCGGCTCTCAAGCCTGCCTTTTCCCTTAAAAGTACTTGCTACAGAAGGTAAAACTGCACTGGTCTCATTCCTCGAAAATGGCGGCAAACGATTTATTGTCATTGTTAATACTGATTACAGGGAAAAAATGAGCTTAACTCTTTCGGGTGATTCCTCCCTGAAGCGTGTACTTAAAGACGGATCAATCGTTCCTGCAACTGCATATGCCAATACCTTTGATCTGGATGCCGGGGATGTGGTGATTTATAGTTACTAACTGACAATTGACAATGGAAAGTTGAGAATGGAGAATAATAATACTACAGGCATTAACTATCTGATTAATACTACAACAATAAATCCCTGACAACAGACAACAGCTAACAGGAAACCGATTATAGGTAACTGAACAATTACAAATACTAGTCCTTCAAAATCCGTATTTTGCAATAAAAACAAAATATGAAATCAATATTCTCCATAGTTCTGCTTCTGGGTATGATTGCTCCGGGGCTTATTCAGGCACAGACTACATTAAAGGCTGGCGACAAAGCGCCTGATTTTGTTTCAAGGGATCAGAATGGGAAAACGGTTTCCCTGAAACAGTTCAAAGGCAAAAAGCTTGTATTGTATTTCTATCCGAAGGATAATACTTCAGGTTGTACTGCTCAGGCCTGTAGTTTGCGTGATAACTTTAAAGAGTTAAAGAAAGAGGGTTATACGATTCTGGGTGTGAGTATAGACGATGAAGCTTCTCATCGTGATTTTATCGCAAAAAACAATTTGCCTTTTTCGCTTTTGGCTGATACAGATAAATCAATTGTTACAAAATATGGTGTCTGGACTGAGAAAGAAAGGAATGGAGTAAAAGCATTCAGTACAACCAGAACCACTTTTCTGATCAATAAAGATGGTTATATCAATAAAGTAATTACCGAAATTGATACTAAAAATCACGCGGGTCAGATACTGACATTAAAGAAGAGGTAATCATCAGTATTCCTGAGTGTCTGGTAAAATGTCTTAATAAAAAAGGATCCAGTTTCGGATCCTTTTTTATTAGCTTTCTTTAATTGATTGTACCTGTTTTGGTTCAGGATCTTCATTTAACCCGTCCTTGGCATCTTTAAATTCTTTCATGCCTTTTCCTAATCCTCTCATCATTTCGGGAATCTTTTTGCCTCCGAACATTAATAATACTACGACCAGAATTAAAATAATTTCTGGTCCGCCTAAACCTGCCATAATATTCCTTTTTAAATTTTTAATGAATTTGGGGAAAATTATGGAGTAAAAAAAGATTCTTCATGAATCTGTTACAATTCAGTTTGGGGATATAAATCGAATTATTGGACCAAACCAGCTTCAGCAATCAGAATTAATAATGCGAACTTTATTGCCTCGGCTCCATTTTCGTTGATCCACCATTCGTCAAGTGAATGTGCATCTCCTCCTTTACCACCACGGCCAATGGTGATGCTGGGCACGCCCAATGAGATTGGAATATTGGAATTAGTTGATCCTGTACCTAAAGCAGGCTTAGCTTTAAAGTATTCGATAGTGGCCATGGCTTTCTGGATCAGAGGGAGGTTCTCTGCCTGTAAACCCGATGGACGTTCTCCTATTTTTTCAAAATGGGCCGTCAGCTTTGCACCGGTTTTTATGCCTGAATTATAATCGTTCAATGCCTTATTGATCTGATTATGTAATATTTGTTCAATTCCTTTCAGTTTTTCAGGGCTAAGGGAACGCATGTCCACTTCCATCCAGGTTTCAAAAGGAATGGAATTGACCGAAGTGCCGCCACCGATTCTTCCCACGTTATAGCTGGTTTTTGGTCCGCTGGCCACAAAGGCTCCCGCAGCGGTATTGAAATAATCAATCGCTTTACCCATGGCATGATGCGGATTAGCCAGGCCGAATGCACCCCAGGAATGCCCTCCGGGACCTTTAAAGGTAATTTTATAGCGCAGGGATCCTAATCCATTGATACTTAGCCGGTCGATATCACCTCCATCCAGAGCGATATGGGAGTCAATTTTGATCTTTCCGGATTGGAATAAATGTTTAATTCCTCTCAGATCTCCCAAGCCTTCCTCTCCAACTGTTCCCGCAATCAGAATATCTGATTCTGTAGCTATACCTGCCTTGTTCATCCCTTTGAGCACAGTGATGACCACGCTAAGCGCTCTTGTATCATCCCCGATCCCCGGGGCGAATAAGGTATCACCTTTCATTTTTACTGTTACATCGGTTTCTATCGGGAAAACGGTGTCAAGATGCCCTTCAAAAAGGATAGTTTTTCCATTGCCTTTTCCTTTTCGCAAAGCAAGCACGTTACCGGCTTCATCAATCCAGATGGTGTCAATTCCGGCTTCCTGAAGCATTTGTCTGAATCGCTCTGCTCTTTTCTGCTCCATAAATGGAGGAGCCGGAATCTCAGTAAGCTCGATCAGCTCCTTCATTGTTGCTGGCTCCAGTTCCTGTATGATATCAAATGCTTTACGGACTTTTTTGTCCCTGCTGATTTTATCGATCTCTGCTTTGTAAGCGGATTGTGCCAAAACAGATTTTTCATCCTGTGCAGACGCAGAAAACAGGGTAAATAGTAAGATTGAAATCAGGAAAGTTCTTTTCATGAAAGATGGATTGCTTGTTATTAAGGCAGTAAATATATTGTATTGACCTTGGAATTTGATTTTTTTTGTCAGAATGATTGGTGATATTATGACTGAGATTGATGCTTTTCTCAACACCAAACACCGTATTGCTCTATAGGATTAATTCATGTTAAATGAAATATAATTCAGTCTCACTAGCTACTACCTGGTTATGACTTCACATTTGTTACATGTCCTTAATCATT
>JBAZCD010000265.1:2757-4841 GCA_041671205.1 Pedobacter sp. | reverse complement strand
GCCTGCTGCTGCATTCGGCTGGTCTTTGCGATAAGCCTGATTGATTGCCTCCACTTTATTTGGCGAAAGCCCCCAGGTATCAGTACTGCCACGCCCGATAGAATTCTTACCCATCCGGTAAATATTAAAGAGTAATTCATCACGATAGCGCTGTGCATAGTTCAGTACCGCATAATTGAGTGATACCGAATAATCAATTGACTGGCGGAAATGCCATTTTTGAGGAGTTACCGGAAATGTTGTTCCGCCATTCGGAATTAAGCGATGAGGTACCAATGGTACTTCTGACGGAGTCGGGCCTCCGATAGTTTCAGTAAGCAGGCCGATAATATTGTGAAAATAGGTGGTAGTGCGCAGACCTCCGTTATACCAGGTAGAAAACACTGAACCATATTTTTGAGTGTATCCGGGTTTGTTCTCCATATTCAGCCGGGTATTCATTGCGGCTCCAAGAGCATCCAGACTAGTCATGAGGATCGGATCAAAAACATAGTTAAACGGATCGCGATAGGGTGCACCGGCAACAACCGAGCCTGCCGGACCAGCCTGATGGTGATTATACATGATCTGAGGCAGCCACTCAACAAATAACTGGCGGCTCATATTCTGAGTTTCCTTCAGATTCATCATAAAAAAATCGCGGTTATTATCATGCCCGGCATATTTTTCATATAAGCGCGGCAAATGTGCCAGACTTCGTTTTTCAGGCGTTTTCTCGCGCATGTACCAATTGCTTACCAGTTCATGACCGTCGGGGTTGGCATGGGTCATTAAAATGATCGTATTGTCAAGAATACGCAGGGTCTCCGCATCTTTCCGGCTGGCCAGATTCCATAAGGTTTCGATCAGCTGATGTATGCCCAGCGTTTCGGTAGCGTGCAATCCGCCATCGATCCAGACAATGGCTTTCCCTTTTTCTGCCAGTGCCCGTGCTTCCTGTTCAGACAGATCTTCTGCCCGTGCAAGTTTTTGAGATATTTCTTTGTAATGATCGAGGTTTTTCAAATTTTCCGGAGAAGAAACGATCAGCATTGGCTGTGTACGTCCCTCTTCCGTCTGGCCGATACCGATCAGCTTTAAACGGTCGGATTGCTCTGACAGCTTTTTGAAATAGGCCTCGGTTTGGGTAAAGGTGGTTAATTGATAATCATCACCGATAGAAAAACCGAAATGTTCTTTTGGGGATATCTGTGCAAACAAATTGTTCAGCAGAAAAAATCCGATCAGTAGTAGAGTAAGCTTACGCATGTATAACTGGTTTGAAAATGCAAGGTAAGAGATAAACGAACACAAACAAAAATTACAGATTCTGAGACTAATATTCGGTACATTGCTGCGATGGTTTTTCCTCAGAAGCAGCCATAATCATATGCTCCCATACGAAGAACAAGCTTATAAGGAACTCGAACTTTGGAAACAAAAGATCCTGAAAAAACCAGGTTTTTTTGATCTTGCTTCCAAGGGAATTCAGAACCGTTTGAACAGGGTGATTCCGGATAAAGTGCACAATGCCATCACCCTGGCCATCGAAAAGATGGTAAAGGCAGTGCTTTTTGGCGCCAAATATGTCACCAAAGCGCCGAGAAAGGATAGTTCATTGCAGCTGAGGGAAGCATTTGTGAGAGAGAGGATTCAGTTTTACCGGAAAACTGCATCAGCAGAAGGTGCGGTGACCGGAGCGGGTGGCTTTTTGCTTGGTCTGGCCGAATTTCCAATCCTGATCGGGATCAAGATGAAACTCCTTTTTGATATTGCCGCTTTGTATGGCTATGATGTAAAAGATTACAGGGAGCGGCTTTACATTTTATTTATTTTTCAGCTGGCATTCTCAAGTCAGCAGAGCAGGAATAGGGTATTTGAACAAATTTCAGACTGGGATTCCTACATCGCTTCCCTGCCTGAGGATGTTGAAGCTTTCGACTGGCGAACTTTTCAGCAGGAATATCGCGATTATATTGACCTGGCGAAAATGGCACAGCTCATTCCCCTGATTGGAGCCGCTGTAGGAGCGATAGTGAATTATAAACTGATTGAAAAATTGGGTGAAACGGCAATTAATTGCTACCGCATGAGGAAGATTAGTC
>JBAZCD010000265.1:0-2747 GCA_041671205.1 Pedobacter sp. | reverse complement strand
TAAAATTATAAATCAGGGTAAAAAGAGCAAGCTAAGATTAGAATAATTTTTCATTCGGTGGTTTGATTCCCTTCAAACGAAGATATATTGTAGTCTGGGCGCGATGATGTGTTTGATGCTCAAATGCTTTATTCAGCCAGCCAAACTGGTCGGTTTCATAATTCCCCCGCTTGATCAGACTATCCATTTTTGAGGCATCCATGTTCCTTATCGACTGAATAGCATAATCATAACATTCCATCACCACTTTGGTAAGTGCGGCTTTATTCTTGAATTCATCTGCTTTTTCGAGTACTTTTCCCTGGTAAATCAGGTTTGCCCCGGTACCGCTGGCAACTAATCCAATAGTTCCCTGCGACATGTGCAGCATTTGTTCTGCAAAACTGCGTAAGTCGGGAATGGGCTTGAAATTAATTCCATCCTCCGGCATGGCATCCAGATATTCTTTAGTATAGGCTTTAGCTCTTTCCCAATCAACGATCATGTTAGCCTTGATAACTTCACTATTCAAGCCCTGCGCTATAAGGGCATCACTCATCATCATTAATCCACAGATGATCAAGACTGATCTTATACTTTTCATCGTTTTTGCAATTAAATTGAATAAATCAACGCACTAAATTTCCGGCCATATCAACTCTCACATTAAATGGCTGTAAGTAGCGGTCGGCCAGGATACCAAATTCCTTCCTAGTAATGTTTCGCTTCAGATCAAATTTACTGCTGAACTTGAAACTTACTTTCCAGCCTTCTTCGATCTCCTTTTTAAGCTCTTCACCCCTTGTTGCTGTGAACATAAGAAGGCTGATCGCGTCTCCGATAGTTAAAATTTCTGCTTTATTATCAGCAAACCAGATCTGACTTCTGGTATAAAATTCTTTCATCGGCGCCCTCAATTCATCAGCTCTAACCATACCGGCGGTATCAAATCGAATTTTATAGATATCCCTATCTTTTAAAATGCCTGATTTCACCAGTCCGCTAAGTCCCAATCGCTGAAAGGCAAGAAAATTCGGGTCCTTAGAGTCAATATCTGAATAAGGGATCAGTACAGCATCAAAAGCCAGTAATTCACCCTGTACTACCCTGATATTGACGGTTTTTGTAGTAGTCTTAAAGAATGCACAATAGGCTGCGATGGTGCCTGCCGCCTGTCCGGCTGGCATTTTCAGAACGCTCGTCTGTCCGATCTGTTTAGGAATCACAATAAAATTTTCTATACCCGCCGGAATTAAGGCTCCGAGCGGGATGCTTGCATCTGAGCGTTCATTATTTGTCAGTTCCAGATATCCCGCAGCAACTCCGCTTCTTAACAATTTACTATCGAAAGGATTAGTATTCTTTGCCGGGATTGCCATTGTTTTTTTCAGGTCTGTTTTAAGTATAGACGCTATCGAAAGATTATCAGTTGCATCCACCACCACATCAGCTTTAATTTTTTGCCCTCCTTTAAGTCTTACTTCCCAGCCTTTTCCGTCTTTTATTATCTCATCAACGACATTATTATGGTTGAGTGTTAAGTTTTTGACGGTATCAGAAATACTTTTTATCAATACTGAAGCTTTATCCAGGGTAATTTTATCGGAAATGATCGAGTCGGTTATTTTGCTTTTCTTTTTTTCTTTCAGCAAATAATGATTTCTGATATTCCTCAGAAAGGGAAGATCATCATTCGAAAAAATCGGGCTTACAGATAAAGATTGTGACAGATAAATGGTTTTGGCACCGGAACGGGCCGACTGAACAGCGGCTGAAACCCCGGCCGGGGTGTTCCCAACTACCAGGACACCGGTTTTTATTGTTTGTGCCTGCAGAAACAGGCCTGATACACTAAGTATTAAAAATATCGAAACTTTCTTGATCATGATTAAAAATATCGGAGGGCTTAATTTACTGTTTCTTTCATTAAATTTATTGAGAACTATTAACTAGCAAACATGAAACTTCATATACGTAGAAATAGTATCATTGCTATTCTTTGCATTCTAAGTTTTACACTTGGAGGGTTTATAAATCAAAAGATCCGGGAAGAGAAAATCACAATCTCCCTGGTAAAACAGGCTCAAAAAATTATGGGACTGGATTTCAGTGATGCTGAGGCGGATTCAATGTTAGAAGATCTGGAGGGTCAGCGAAAAAGTTTTGCTGCCTTGCGCAAACTGAATATCCCTAATTCTGTTGCTCCGGTTCTGAACTTTAATCCGCTTCCATTAGCATATCGCTTCCCTGACCAGGTAAATTATTTTAAAGTTTCAACGCCGCCGAACGTCAAACTTCCTGCCGACAGAGAAAATCTGGCTTTTTTTACCATTGCACAACTGGCCGGGCTGATACGTACCAAACAGATCTCATCAGTTGAATTAACCCGATTTTTCATTGACCGGATTAAGAAATATGATCCGGTATTGCTTTATGCGGTAAGCATTACCGAGGAAAGAGCTATGAAACAGGCCCGGAAGGCTGATGCTGAGATCGCCTCCGGAAAATATCGCGGACTTTTGCACGGGATTCCTTTTGGAGCCAAGGATTTGCTTGCCGCGAAAGGTTATAAAACTACCTGGGGATCAGTTCCTTATAAAGATCAGGAAATTGATCTGGATGCGACAGTTATCACCCGTCTGGAGAATGCAGGGGCAGTTCTGATCGTAAAAACAACTCTGGGGGAGCTAGCTATGGGTGATGTCTGGTTCGGTGGAAAGACAAAGAATCCATGGGACCTGAAACGTGGATCCAGCGGTTCTTCGGCA
>JBAZCD010000264.1:0-4858 GCA_041671205.1 Pedobacter sp. | reverse complement strand
TCGCTGGCATTCAGAATCTTTTTTAATTCCACCTTTCGGTTAGCCGTTGTATTTCGTACTACCTGCAGTTCTTCTTCAAAAGAAGGGTATGTTAAAAAGACATTGAACATAAAACGATCGAGCTGTGCTTCAGGCAAAGGATAGGTTCCTTCCTGTTCTATGGGATTTTGAGTAGCCAGAACAAAGAATGGCTGAGGCAAGTGATGCGCCTGTCCGCCAACTGTAACGATCTTCTCCTGCATGGCTTCCAGCAGTGCCGCCTGTGTTTTTGGCGGTGTCCGGTTGATCTCATCTGCAAGGATTATATTGGAGAAAATCGGTCCGCGAATAAACTTGAATGTACGGTCCTCCCCCAGAATCTCCGATCCGATAATATCAGATGGCATCAGGTCAGGTGTAAATTGTATCCGGTTATAGCTCAGATCAAGAACCTGAGCTACAGTTTGTACTAAAAGTGTTTTAGCAAGTCCCGGTACCCCAACCAGCAGACAATGCCCGTTGCTGAATATGGAAATAAGGACTGATTTGACCACATCATCCTGACCAACAATAATCTGTGATATTTCTTCCCTGATCCTCTTATAGGACAGATGAAGGGCATCTACAGCTTCAACTTCGGTCTGGTATGTTTTCATCCTCTAATTTTTTGCTGTTGTCCATCCTGAGAGTTCGGGACAGGTTTGGAATTCAGCATCAATTTTAATGAAAGTTATTTTACGGCGTTTTTCAAACCACTCACTGATCGTACGGTTGTTTTTATCCTCAAAGGCGACCTCTTTTATCTTTGGATAATCCTGATCAAGGCTTGCCTTATGAGGACCGGTCTTTGATTTAAGGCTTAAAAACCGATAGCCTGTTTTACCGTCAGGCTGTGTAAATAATGAGGGCTTTGAAATACTGCCTACCTTCATGGTATCTACAGTAAGGAATACCTGAGGATCCAGCTTATCGGTTGGAATAAATGTAGTACGGCTCTGCACATTCTCTGCATTTAACATCATCCCACCGTTATACTTGGTATCATTATTATCAGAATAAAGCGATGCTGCCGCCCCAAAATCTATTTTCTTATCCTTTACCTGCTGATAGATACTATCAATATGTACTTTTGCTCTTTCAAGACTGGCAGGAGTAGGTTCTGTTTTAATCAGGATATGTCTCACGTTTACCTGCTCACCGCGTCTTTCAATTACCTGCATCACATGGAATCCAAATTCCGTTTCAATTACTGAAGATAATTCACCTGCTTTCAATTTGAATGCGGTGGCTGCAAACTCCTTGACCAAACTGGTTCTGTCCATAAATCCAAGATCTCCTCCTTCACGGGCAGAACCCGGATCCTGAGAGTACAGTTTGGCAAGTGTTCCAAAATCTTCTCCCCCCTTAATTCTTAAGCGCAGGACTTCTGCCTTATCATGAAAAACTTCCTTTTCTGATTTATTCAATTTTGGAAAAACCACAATCTCTGCAACTTCTACCTCCGTATTAAAGAAGGGTAAACTGTCTTTCGGTATCGCATCAAAGTAGCGCTTCACTTCCAGGGGAGTTACCGCAACATTCTCTGTAATCTTGGCCTGCATTTTCTGGGCAACCAGCATCTCTTTGATATCGGGCCTGATCTCATCTTTATACTGGATCAAAGAACGTCCAAGGAATTCTTCTAGCCGTTCCTGTCCACCCGCACGACCGGTCATAGCACGTAAACGTCTTTCAATCTCACTGTCAATCTGATCTTCTGTTACAGAAACTGAGTCGATAATTGCCTGCTGTCCCAGTATCTTCTGCGAAAGCAGACTCTGCAAAATACTGCATTTTACATCCGGATTTGCCGGATTTCCCTGTGCCAGGTATTGTGAATATTGTAACTCAATTTCTGATTGTAAAATAATTGAACTTCCAACTACTGCAGCAACTTTATCAAGGGATTTCTTTTTATTCTGTGCATTTACCCGCATCAGGCCTGCAAATAACAGTATGGCTAATATCCCTAAGGTCTTTCTCATTTCTTCTTTTCTTCTTTTATTGCAGGCTCAGAGCTGCAAAATATCCCGGTTTTTATCGATCCAATCCCTATAAAAAACATAAGCCTCTTAACAGAGACTCTTTATAAATTGAATTCCGCAAAATTATCAGATATAATTCATAAATCAATGATTTAAATAAATAGGTATCGATTATTCTGCATTTTAAAAATTCAGCACTCAGGCATGCTTCAATACCCTCCGAACTGCGTCTAAGTTAACCTTTTGAAAAAGAAGCTGGATGCATTTAACTATTTTTAACAGATGCTTTGCTAAGTTTGCAGGATAAGACCAGATTAAACGAATTTATTTGATGTCAAATTTAGTTAGCCGGGATAGCAATGCACTCAGACTTTTAATGACAGAAGATCTGTACATTCTGCCCGAAAAAGGTATTTTAATACAAAGCGGGGCTGAAAAAGCAGCAGAAGTACTTGTTCAGCAAACCGGAGATCTTCCTGTTCAAAAACCTGCTGAAGCTGAAAAATCGAAGGAATTCTTCTACCTGGGAGAAAATAACAAGTATTTCCTGATCCTCTTTGATGATCCGAAGCATCAGGAAATAAGCAGCCTTCATAAAGAAACGCTTCTGAAGATCATGTCGGCAAAAGGACTGGAACTGCGCGATCTGGCCATTCTCAATCTGCATCAGTATCCGGGAGTCAGTTTCAGTGAGCTGAAAGAATTCTTCAGTTTCAATAAAATTGCGCTTTTTGGTATTGATCCGCAGCGTATTGCCTTAGCGCCTGTGAGTTCGAATCAGGTTGAAAAACAACAGGGTGCCAGGCTTCTCTGCACCTTCAGCATCGATGAAATGATCAGTGATACGGCAAAAAAGAGAGAGTTCTGGAACGTAATGAAGGATTTTTAATATGGAACTGGTATTTGCAAGCAGCAATGAACATAAAGTTGATGAGATCCAGGCAATTATTGGCGAAAATATTGTTCTGAAAAGCCTGAATGATATTGGCTGTTTCGATGAAATCCCCGAAACAGGAAGCACATTTGCAGAAAATGCGGGGCAAAAAAGCAGGTATGTTTATGAGCATTTTCGGGCAGATTGTTTTGCCGACGACTCCGGTCTTGAAATAGATGCCCTGAATGGTGAACCCGGAGTTTATTCTGCCAGATACTCAGGCAGCCGTGATTTTGAGAAAAACATGCAATTGGTTCTGAATCGTTTAGCAGGAAAGTATAACCGTAAAGCCCGGTTCAAAACCGCCATATCCCTGATCCTGAATGGTGAGGAGTTTCTCTTTGAAGGAAGCATTGAAGGGAACATTACGATGCAGCGGTCCGGAAGCAAAGGTTTCGGCTATGACCCGATCTTCAGACCCGATGGCTATGAGATCAGTTTCGCAGAAATGGATCCGGCAGAGAAAAACAGGATCAGCCACCGGGCTATTGCCATTCAAAAGCTGATCAGCTTCCTGAAGTCCCGCATTTAAGTCTGCTGCTTACGAAAAAGCTGCTTTGTCCCGGTTTTGGGAGCAGGTTTAGACTGATCTTTAGTTTCCTCTTTTGTTCCGCTTTCAGGTTGCGTTTTTGAAGGGGTTTTAGCGGGTACCTTCGTTGAAGTTTTAGCCGGGGTCTTTGACTGTGATGTTTTCGATACAGCTGGCTTGATCTCGGGTTTAGTCAGTTGCGGGATGATCTCTTCCTTTGATTTTGGCCGGTCTCTTGGTTTCCAGATAAATCCTTTCAAAACCTTTTCTTCTTCTTTAAGATCCGCCATAGGGGTAATGGACGCATCAATAGAACGAATGGCCGTTATACTTTGAAGCTTATTCTCCTTCAGCATGATCTTCAACCGGCCGCTAACCAGGTGATTCAGTCCGCTATAGACCGTATCTTCTTTGAGGTAATACACACTTTCTGCATTACCATCAACAAACATACTGTTCAGTTTATTATCCCTGAAATAGCCGGTGATCATTTTACCTTTAATCTGGTTAAAATTGCTTGAGTCGGCATCTTCCGTATTAACAATGAAGCTGTTATGCTGCAGCAGCATATTATCCAGTTTTTTATTCTTCATTTGCAGAAAGACCGTGTCACCGGAAAGCTGTGAACCCTGAGCCCAGATCATCGGGTTGACAAAGCACCTCACCGTCGAATCTGAGTAACTGAAGAACATGGAATCTGCCCTTGCCTGCAGGTCTGATTTGAATATTTTCGCATGATGATAAGCGATTACAATCCTGGTTTTCGCAGTATCAGCAGATACTGAATCAGCAGGCAGAACCGGGGGTTTTATCGTATCCGGTTTACTATTTTCAGCAGGCTTTTCATTTTTCTTCAGCGCTTTAGCATTTTTTGATTTAGCCGGAGGCTTCTGAGCTGCACTTAGAACCGGTCTTTCTTTATCGGGTGGAATAATAATCTTCTCAGGCTCTTTCACCTTAGGCGGAGTTATGACCGGGTCCGGTGCATTTGAAGCCCTGTCAATGGTATTGGCAGTAAGCGGTTTGGGAGGATCTGTGAGTCCTTCCATTGGTACCGCAGCCGTGTCTCCTTTAGCCGCAAGCTGATCATCAGGAATCATTTCCTCTTTCTTATACGGAATAAGATCACGGGTAAAAACCACCTTACTATACAAGGTATCTGCGGTCATCCAGATCGAGTCGACTTTGGCTGAATCCGATTCAGAAATGATCACCACATATGGATTTTTGGTTACCAGAATGCTTTCATCAGATTTATGATAAAGACCTATTCCTCCCCTCAACTGAGCTTTTTCAGCCGTATCGATAAAAATGATATTTCCAATGGCCCTGCCAAGACCAGCTTTCCGGTCATAAAAAAGGCTGTCGCCGGTAAGTGATTTACTGCCCTGG
>JBAZCD010000263.1:0-4864 GCA_041671205.1 Pedobacter sp. | reverse complement strand
TCCAACCAACAGAATTCGATAAATCATTTACCAAATTCATCACCTATATTAAAGGTAAAGCTCCAGGAGTAAAGCTCATAATAGCCGGGACTTTCTGGCAGAATGATCCTGTTAATAAGGTAATGATCGCTGAATCTCAGTCACGGAAGATACCTTTCGTTAACTTACAGCAATTGGATACGCAGATTAACAAATCATTCATTGGAGAAGATATGTTTAGCGTGGATGGCTCGAAGTATAAAATAACTGATCAGGGTGTCGCTGATCATCCCGGCGATATAGGGATGAAGAATATTGCAGACCTGATTCTTGCTAAAGTAGATTCTATTTCCAAAGGTGGATAATTTTATTTTCTCTTAGGCACTATCCAGGGTTATCCATAATAAGCTCACATCACTATATATCTCTGTATAGCAAGCTTGAAAGGCTTTAATATCCAACACTATGTGAAATTGGGAAGAATTCAGGTAAGCAATCTTCAAATCAGGTTGGAACTCAGGTATTCTAACTTTGCTAATACTGTCCGGTAGAAAGCATCACCAGTGTACAAGCCTCCAAAGTTTCTATCCCATTCTGTTGGGCGAGTTCTTCAAGCTCAGGATTTTCAGTTCCGGGATTAAAAATGATCCGCTTAGGTTTTGATTTCAGGATATAATCATAATATTGGGGCTGGTTATGGGGGCCAAGGTATAAGGTGATCGTATCCAGATCAGAATGGATCTGATCAGGCTTTTCGATAGGTACACCGGCAACTTCTCCGGATTTTAAGCCCACATTAACAATCGGATGTCCGTGAGCGACAAGCCGGTGTGCCGCAAGATTTGAATAACGCGACGGATTTGTGCTTGCTCCAAGTATTAATGTCTTTTTCACTTCGATGCTGATATGTTGTTAGCTAATATGGCGATCTGCCCTGAATGATAAATATGATGCTTTATAAGTCCTCTGATCAGTTCTTCATAATTCACCCCTGTTCCCAGGGCAGGATTCCGCATATCCCGAACCGGTTCAGAGAGCAATTGTTCATCCATTTGATTTATTAAATGGATGAGATGTTCATTGGCCAGCAAAAACAAGCCAATGAGCTCCAGCCAGGAATAAGAATCGGTTTCAGGCCAGTCGCCACGCAGGGGCTGAGATGCTTCATTTCCGGCAAGACGGGACTGAGTTTCCTCTGTCCAGGCAATCATATGCAAGAGGATTTCGGCAATACTATGAGAATTTCCGATCCTGAAAAACACAACATGAGGATCAACACCCTCCAGTATTTTACTTAGCGGAGATCCATACCAGGGATCACCAGATATTACCTGTTCCAGTTCCTTAACTAAATCGGTCTGTTTCATATCGTTAATTTATAGATCTGAATACTGCATCTGCGCAGTTCATTCCGTCAATTGCTGCCGAAACTATTCCGCCGGCATAACCGGCACCCTCCCCGCAGGGAAATAAGCCTGCTAAACCAGGATGCTGTAATGATTCTTTATCACGGGGTATTCTTAAAGGCGATGAAGTTCTCGACTCAACACCAACAAGAATCGCTTCATTAGTAAAATACCCGTTCATTTTTTTTCCAAATACAGGAAGGGCTTTCTGAAGCCGCCTATGTATGAACTCAGGAAGTACCAATCTCAGATCAGCACTTTTAGTCCCAGGCACATAAGAATTGGATGGAAGATCTGCTGATAATCTATTATTCACAAAGTCAACCATACGTTGGGCCGGAGCCACCAGACTCCCTCCCCCAGCCTTAAAAGCAATCCTTTCTATTTCCGACTGAAACCTTAACATGCTCAGTGGATCAGTTGCACTGCCGGGAACATCTTCCAGATTGATCTGGACAACAGTACCGGAATTAGCGTAAGGGTTATTACGCTTCGAAGGCGACCAGCCATTCACCACAATCTCGTTATGATCAGTAGAACAAGGAGCTATTATTCCCCCGGGGCACATACAGAATGAAAATACCCCGCGCCCCTCTACCTGTTCAACCAAACTGTAATAGGATGGTGGCAGATAAGGTCCCCGATCGCTGCAATGATACTGTGCCTGGTCAATGATCTCCTGTGGATGCTCTATCCTCACACCCAGGGCAAAGGCTTTCGCCTCCATTAGAACCTGATGTTTGTCGAGCAGGTAATAAATATCTCTTGCCGAATGACCGGTAGCCAGGATCACATGATCAGCTTCAAACTTCTTATCCCCGGCCAGTACTCCCTTCAATTTCTTTGCACTGATCAAAAGATCCGTAATCCTGCATTCAAAATGAATCTCCCCACCAGCATTTAATATGCTGTCGCGCATGGATGTAATTATCCCGGGTAATTTATTGGTACCAATATGGGGACGGGCATCAATTAAAATATCTTCAGTTGCACCATGTGAGACGAATGCCTTTAAAACATACTGCACATCCCCGCGCTTATTAGATCGGGTATACAGCTTACCGTCTGAATAAGTTCCGGCACCACCTTCTCCAAAGCAATAGTTTGAATCAGGATCAATAACACCTTCTCTGTTTATTAAAGCAAGGTCCCTTCTCCTGAGCTTAACATCTTTTCCCCGCTCGATAATGACAGGCTTTAAACCCAGTTCGATACATCGGATTGCGGCAAATAAGCCTGCTGGTCCGGCTCCAATTATCAAAACCGGCTTTTTGTCGCTGACATTTTGATATTTAACGGTAAAAATTTCAGGTACCGGAAGTTCATCAATAAAAACATTCACTTTTAACCTGTAGACCACTTTACGGCTTCGGGCATCGATAGAACGCTTTAGAATATAGACCTGTTTTATACGTTCAGGGCTAATATTCAGGGAACTGGAAGCTAAATCCCTGATCATGGATTCATCACCTGAATGTTCCGGAAGAAGAATCAGTTCAATCTCTCTGATCATATTTTTTGCCGGGTATTATCCCGGATGTGTAACAAAGGTATGAAATTTGAGTCCTATACTGTAAATTTATAGATTACAGAAAAGCAAAAATTAATTATGAAAAGAATAGTATTGAATATCGTCGCATTTTTCGCAGTGCTTTCATTAAGCTCTTGCGGATACAATAGCATGGTAAAACTTGATGAGCAGGTAACCTCCCAATGGGCTCAGGTTGAAAACGTTTATCAGCGCAGGGTTGATCTTATCCCTAATCTGGTCAATACCGTTAAAGGAGCAGCAAATTTCGAAAAAGAAACCTTAACTCAGGTTATTGAAGCCCGTGCGAAGGCTACATCAGTTAATGTTGATCCTACAAAATTGACTCCTGAATCTATTGCACAATTTCAGGCGGCTCAGGGACAATTAAGCCAGTCATTAGGAAGATTACTGGCTACTGTAGAGGCCTATCCTGAATTGAAAGCAAACCAGAATTTCCTTGAACTTCAGGCACAACTGGAAGGAACTGAGAACAGAATTACTGTTGAGCGTCAAAAGTTTAATACAGTTACGCAAGAGTACAATTCTACTATCAGAACTTTCCCAAATAACCTGACAGCAGGTATGTTTGGCTTCAAACCTAAAGGATACTTCCAGGCCGAGGCAGGAGCCAATAAAGCTCCGAAGGTTGCTTTCTAGAGCCTGCTATTCCTATTTATTTAATTTTAATGATCGCCGGAATTTATTTCCGGCGATTCAAATTTAAGCTATGGCAATTTTCAGTGAAAAAGAACAACAGCTTATCAGTAAAGCGGTTGAATCAGCAGAGCGTTTTACATCCGGCGAGATTCGTATTTGTGTGGAGAAAACATGCAGTGAGCCGGTTTTGGACCGGGCTGCAAACTATTTCAAAAAACTTGGGATGGATAAAACAACCCAAAGAAATGGTGTGCTGATCTACATTGCCACACAGGATCACCAATTTGCAATCATTGGGGATGAAGGGATTAATATCCTGGTGCCTCATGATTTCTGGAACAGTACCAAAGATGTAATGCTTAGCCATTTTAAAAACGGAGATCTTGCCGCAGGGATCATTGCAGGTGTAAAACTTGCCGGTGAACAGCTTCAAACCTTTTTTCCTTATCTGGATGGGGATGTGAATGAATTGCCCGACGAGATCTCTTATATGGATGGTAAATAATGGTTCTAAGCATAAATGTAAGCAAGCTTCACATGAAATTTAAATATATATTCCCAACGATTGTCCTGGTTTTATTAAGCCTGGTACTTCCGGCACAAACTTTTCCGGAAAAACCAAATCGTCTGGTAAACGACTACACTCAAACTCTTTCTCCTGATCAGATCAATCAGCTTGAGCAAAAGCTGGTAGCATTCGATGATTCAACATCAACACAGATCGCTGTTGTTCTGATTAAATCCCTTGAAGGATATGACGTTGCTGACTATGGAGTAAGACTTGCCGAAAATTGGGGTATAGGTGGTGCAAAAAACAATAACGGAGTTTTGGTTCTGGTATCACTCGGCGATAGAAAAGTAACCATACAAACCGGATACGGTGTTGAGGGTGCTTTACCTGATGCGATCACCAAAAGAATCATTGAGCGGGAAATTAAACCTAATTTTAAAGCCGGTGATTACTTTGCAGGGCTTGATCAGGGTACCAGCGCCATTATTTCTTATACCAAAGGTGAATATAAGAACGATGCCCCGAAAGAGAAGATAAAAAGGAAAGGATCCGGGATTGTTTTTGTGATCATCATGATCGTAATCATTCTCCTTGCTATCAAAAAAGGTGGCGGTGGCGGAAGCGAAGTTATTGGCGGCCGCGGAAGCGCGAGCCCTTTCTGGTGGTTATTAATGGGATCACAATTGGGCAGAGGCAATAGTGGCGGCGGTTTTGTAGGATTCTCAGGCGGTGGCGGCGGATTTGGTGGCGGCTGAGGCGGCTTTGGAGGATTCGGTGGTG
>JBAZCD010000262.1:0-4885 GCA_041671205.1 Pedobacter sp. | reverse complement strand
TTGTATTTCCTGGTGGACGATCACTTTTTTGGATCTGAAACGCTCAAAAACTGCATCAATATGGTCCACATTCCAGTAGGTAATGCTGCTGTTCCCCTTCGAATATTCCGTATCCGAGGGGTCAAGTCCCAGCTCGTACCCGCCAATATTAAAGCCTATATAAAAACTCTCTTCAAAATATGGCTTCATATCGAACATTTCAGAATACCACATTTTGGCCATCTCCAGGTTAGACACATGATAAACGATGGTCTGAAGTCCTTTTAACATATCAATGAATAATTTTAAACAATAGCTCTTTCATCAGTTCTCCCTGTTCGGTATTTCCGCTTGCATCCACTCCCTTAATTTTCATGTCACATTCCCTCAAATAGCTGATCACACAGAACACTTTCTCTTTGCTGTAATTTCTGGCTGCCTGCTCATAATCCTTCACAAAGAACGGGGCTACGCCCAATGCACCGGCAAGTCCCTGCGGCGATCTATCGCCGGCATAATGATACTTTAAAACTTTAGTGAAATAGGAATTCAAAGCTCCCAATAAGAGCTGAATGGGATTATTCTTCGGATTATCTGCAAAGTAGTTGATGATCTGATTCACTTTGAATGCATCCTTTCGCGCGATGGCATTCTGAAGCTCAAATACATTGTATTCCTTACTGATACCAATATTATTCTGAATATCTGTCGTGTTGATCTCCTTTCCCTGCTTTACATTCAGCATCAGTTTCTCCAGTTCATTGGCTACCTTTGACAAATCGTTACCAAGGTATTCAGCCATCAGAGCTGATGCCTGAACATGAATGGTATATCCCTTTTCACGCACAAAACCTTCTATCCATCCGGGAACTTTACTGTCATGAATGGAAGCAGATTCAAAGACAAGCCCTTTTTTTTCTATGGTCTTGTAAATTTTTTTACGTTTATCAAATTTGCCGTTCCGGTAACAGAACACCAGAATGGTGCTTGGAAGAGGATTTTCAAAATAGCTTAAAAGGGGATCGGCAGATTTCTTATCATCATCTCCCTCTTTACCCCATTTCAAATCCTGTGCCTCCTTAACCAATACCACCTGATAATCACTCATCATAGGATACCTTTTTGCAGCATTCAGAATACTCATCGCATCCGAATCCTTACCGTAAAAAATGCTTTGGTTAAAGCCTTTTTCTGCATCAGAAAGCACATTCTCCTCTATATAATCACTGATCTGATCGATATAATAAGATTCTTCGCCGTGGAGCAGATATACCGGTTTAAACTTCCGGTTTTTCAGGTCTTTAATAAGGTCGCTGTTATTCATTCTGGTTTCCGAAATTACAAAATATTGCAATTCTTTAAAGAAACAAATCAATTCTGAACAAATATTTCAAATTTAAATCCCGGGGATAGCGAAGATTAAAATCATTTTGTGAAATTTACAGCGATGTTCGACCCGGTACCTCTAAATCTTCCTTCCTGTTCCCTTAAGATCAAAGAGGAAAGCGGGACTACCTATATTTTTGATGATATCAGAAAAAGATACCTGGTACTCACACCAGAAGAATGGGTCAGGCAGCATTTGGTTCAGTTTCTCATTCGTGAAAAGAAATATCCGCGCTCTTTAATCCAACTCGAAGGAGGTTTAAAGCTGAACAGTCTGCAGAAACGATCAGATATTTTGCTTTTCAATAATCTTGGCGAAAAGATACTGCTTGTAGAATGTAAAGCTCCATCCGTTAAGATCACACAAGATACCTTTGACCAGATTGCACGATATAATTTTATCCACCGGGTACAATGGCTGCTTGTTAGTAATGGTTTACAGCATTTTTGCTGTGAGATCGATTTCGAAAAAAGCTCCTATCGCTTTGTTGAAGAACTGCCGGAATATGGAGACTTAGAACATTAAGTCCTGAGAAATTTTTAAAGATCTTCAGGTAATAGTTTTCAGATTTTCAGTTATTCCTTTGAAATTTTCAGCTTGCCAAAAGGTTTTTACAAAACCATATAACTGAAGCAATATTATAGTAATGGCCGGGTAAGTACAATTCCATTTGAGCAACTTTTCTGGATGTGAGGTCTTCACTCACCTATGTTATCCGAACCTTCAGCCTTAACCTTAAATTCTCATTTCTTTAATAAAATGATAACAGGATCAACGTCTGTTCATAATATGTGGATTATACTATTGCTAAAATTTATAACCCATTTAATAATTCAAAGAAACAAAACAATGAATGTATTTTCTTCCCTATTCAAAACATCTTTATTAGTAATTCTCTCGATGCTATTATTTTCGGGCTCAGTCATCGGGCAAGGGATAATTTCAGGGGTAGTAACTGATGACAAGCAAATTCCGATACCTGGAGTCAGCGTGCTGGTTAAGGGCAGTTCAATTGGTACAACTACCAACAACGATGGAGGCTTTGGCATTCAGGCAAGTGTCGGTCAAACACTTTTATTTCGCTTCATCGGGTTTGAACCCCAGGAAGTTCTAATTAAATCGCAGACCTCCATTCGAATTCTCCTAAAAACCGATTCCGAGGCTTTAAATGAGGTTATAGTGGTGGGTTATGGAACGCAAAAGAAAGCTAATCTAACGGGAGCGGTAGATCAGATAGGTAGTAAATATTTTGAAAACCGTCCATTAACCAATATTACCCGCGGTTTGCAGGGTGTAATCCCGAATCTCAATATAAAAATGACAGACGGAAAACCTACCCGCGGTGCAACCTATAACATACGTGGAATAACTTCTATCGGATCCGGAGGAAGTGCCCTTGTATTGGTCGATGGAGTCCCCGGAGATCCGAACACATTGAATCCCAATGATATTGAGAGCATTTCTGTACTTAAAGATGCATCATCTGCAGCCATCTATGGAGCCAGAGGAGCATTTGGAGTAGTCCTGATCACAACAAAAAGTCCGAACAAAGATAAAATACAGGTTAATTACAGTACAAACTATTCTCTTAACCAGAGAACGTCCACTCCCGATCTCATTTCTGATGGATATATATGGGCAAAAAACTTCGACGAGTCTTTTAACTCATGGAATGATTACCTTTCACATCCGCAAAGCATCAACTCACAATTACCTTTTTCCCTGTCGGATCTTGACTCTCTGAAAGCACGTTCCGAAAACCCTTCGCTTTCCAAGATTTCTATTAACCCTGTAAATGGAAATTATCAATATTATGGCAGTACTGACTGGTTCAAGGAATTATATAAAGACAATAACGGAGCAATGGAACACTCCCTGAGTATTGGAGGTGGAACTGAAAAGGTCAACTTCATGGTTTCAGGAAGGTATTATATGCAGGAGGGTATTTTCAGATATAATTCTGACAATTTCAATAAATATAACTTCAGGGTAAAAGGTAATATAAAAGTTAATAATTGGCTGAGCTTAAACACCAACTCTGATTTTTCAAACGATAATTACACCTATCCTTTAACAGCGGTTGGGGGGCTTAATGCTGTTTGGAGAATGATGGCTGTAACCGCATTTCCGGTATCTCCAATGTTAAACCCTGATGGAACTATGTCTATTGTTGGGGCCTATTCAATAGGCGACTTTTATTATGGAAAGAGTAAATCAACTGCCAGAGAAAGTTTTAACAGAAATACTATTGGTTTTGAAGCAAACCCTATAAAGAACAGGCTGAGTATAAAAGGTGATTTTTCCTATCTAAAAACAAACAGCAGCGATGAAAGGAAATTTTTCCCTGTGCCTTATAGTATAAAACCTGGTGAATTAATCACTTCCGGACTAAATTATTTATCTGAAAATGCCTCTGCAGAGAATTATTATGTATCAAACCTGTTTGGAGAATATTCCCTGCCATTAGGGAATCATAATCTAAAATTTTTAGCCGGAGGAAATCTGGAATATGATCAGTTAAAAAACAGATTCACCCAAAGAGACGGATTGCTTGTTGACGACCTTGTCGATTTTAATCTGGCAACCGGACTTAACTACAGACTAACCGGTGGTGGTGCAGAGTGGGCAACGGCAGGTATATTCTACCGCGCAAATTACTCCTTTAAAAACAAATTTTTACTTGAACTAAATGGCCGATACGATGGATCATCCAAGTTTCCTGAAAGCCAGGCTTTTGGCTTTTTCCCATCTGCTTCAGCCGGGTGGATACTATCTGAAGAAAAATTTCTTCAGGGTAGCAGAAACTGGCTTGATAATTTAAAAATCCGGGCTTCTTATGGTTCATTGGGAAACGGAAATATTGCCCCATATAGCTTTATGGAAACCATAGCCCCTGCATTATCAAATGTGATCTCTAATGGCGTATTTCCTAACTATATACAAAAACCTGCAGTCTTGCCCAATGGCCTGACCTGGGAAAAATCCACCACGCTTGATATAGGCGCTGACCTTGGACTGTTAAACAACAGATTTACAACTACCTTTGATTGGTATCAGCGAAAAACTACTGACATGATCACCTCCGGACAGCCATTGCCAGCTGTATTTGGATCAGCTGTACCCAAAGGAAATTTTGCAGACCTGCTAACACAGGGCTGGGAATTATCAGCAAGCTGGTCTGACAGGATCGGGACTAATAAACCTTTAAGCTATGGCATTCGGCTAACTCTTGCTGATAATATTTCTAAAATAACCAAGTTTTATAATCCTAATAATCTGCTTTCATCTTATTATGAAAATCAGCGGCTTGGGGATATTTGGGGTTTCCAGACTGAAGGGTTTTTCGAATCTGCCCAGGACATAGCAACACATGCCAATCAAAGTTATTTTGTGGTATCAAACGCCAATAAGTTGCTCCCGGGTGATATAAAATTCAGGGATTTGAATAATGACGGAAAAGTAAACAACGGCAAAAATACGTTAGGTGATCCGGGAGATCAGTCCATTATTGGTAATTCT
>JBAZCD010000261.1:0-4918 GCA_041671205.1 Pedobacter sp. | reverse complement strand
TTCAATGGAACTGCTGGTACTTTTAATATTTACAGAGGAGTAGATCCTACTAATAATAGTGTTAATAATACTCTTCCGGTAAGCTGGAATAGACTTTTGCAACTTACAAATCAGTTGCCCGGTCCTGAGAATGTAAATAAGCGCGCAGCTATTGAAATTCTTAGAATTCTGGCCTTTCATAAGCAAACAGACCTAATGGGCGATATGCCATATTCAGAAGCAATGAAAGGTTTGGATAAGCTAAGACCGAAATATGATACTCAGAAAAGTATTTATGCGGCGATGCTTACAGAGCTCGAAACCGCATTGAAATCTATGGATGCAACTAAGCCAAATGTATTTGGCAATGCTGATCCTTACTTTAAGGGTGATATTGCTAAATGGAAAAAGTTCGGATATACTCTGATGCTGCGTTTAGGAATGCGTTTGTCTGATATTGAACCTGCTACTGCTAAATCATGGGTAGAGAAGGCTGTTGCCGGAGGAGTTATGACCGCCAATACAGATATTGCTTACATTAAATATGCAAACGTAACCGGACAGATGAATCCAAGGATTGCCGGAGCAGGGGGTTTAATCCCGGGTGACTTTACAAGTCCGGGTGGTGATAACGTAGAGGGTAGCAAATGGTCAGGTAAATTCATCGATCATTTGAAGAATACAAACGATCCTCGTTTACCGGTAATTTCTGTAGTTTGGGTACCATCAGGTGGTTCTTATACCGCTAACAATACTCCTTCTGCCCAGCGTGGTATGATCAATGGTAGTATCAACACCAAACCAACGGACTTTGATGCTTATTCAGAACCTTCATTGCTTTACCTTGACAGAGGTTCACCAATCATTACAATGAGCCCTGCTGAAGCTTATTTAACTATAGCAGAAGCAGCTGCAAGAGGATGGAGTGTTGGAACTACTGCTCAGGCAGCATACGAAAATGGTGTTCGTGCAGCTATGGCTCAATGGGCATTATGGCCAAGCGTTGCTCCTCATTCAGGAGTAATTACTACTGCTCAGGTTGACGCATACATTGCCGCTAATCCTTATCCGGCTGCCGGAACATTTGCTCAGCAACTGGAAGCTATCTCTACTCAGAAATGGGTTTCAATGCTGGGTGATGATTATGAAGTTTACTCTAACTGGCGCCGTACCAAATATCCTGTTTTCAATTATGCAAACTGGACTGTTGGTGGTAATAAGGTTCCTTATCCTGGTAACGTAACTGCTGGTAAAATGTGGAGAAGATTCTCTTTGCCAATTGAGGAAAGAAACGTGAATCCAGATAATTACTTTGAAGCTATTAAGAGACAAAACTTCTCTGAAGAGCAGGTTGACCTTTTACAAGGCAGAATGTGGTGGGATGTTGGTCCGGGTACAGGTCAAAGTAACTAATATGTTATAAAGCTGATAGCAATATGAAATCATTCGTTCATTTTGTACATTAGCTATATGATCAATAAAAGGAGATCGAAAGATCTCCTTTTATTGTTTAATTCCAAATCAAACTAATAATATAACAATAATACTATGAAACGTAGAGATCTTATTAAATACCTCTCTGTAGCCCCAATTGCAGGAGCGGCTGTTGGAACAGGTGTTCCATTACAATCTTTGGCAGCTTCGGCTGCAACTGCAGCTAAGCGTGATGTCATTAAGGAATTAGGCTTAAGAACTTTTATTAATGCTGCAGGTACATACACAACAATGACTGCATCATTAATGCATGATGAAGTTGTAGCAACTATTGCCGATTCAGCAAAACATTTCGTAATGATCAACGAGGTGCAGGATAAAGTTGGCGAAAAAATTGCTGCAATATGTCATGCTGAGTCTGCAATGGTAACTGCAGGTTGTTGGTCAGCACTTGTTTTAGGTACCGCAGGTGTACTTACCGGCATGGATCGTAAAAAGGTAGCTGCTTTACCAAATGTTTCCGGACTTGAGAGAAATGAAGTAATTGTTCAAAAATCTCACATGGTCGGGTATGTTCATGCATTAATGAATACCGGTATAATCCCGGTAGAAGTTGAAACTGCAGAAGAATTAGAAAGAGCCATTACCAGTAAAACGGCAATGATGTATTTCTTAAATCATGAGACTAACGCAGGCAAGATTCTTCATGAAGAGTTTATTGCGATTGCAAGAAAGCACAAAATCCCGACCTTAATTGATATTGCTGCAGATATTCCACCGGTTGAAAACCTTTGGAAATATACTGACCTTGGTTTCGATCTGGTATGTATTTCAGGAGGAAAAGGTATTCGTGGTCCTCAAAGTGCTGGCTTGCTTATCGGGCGAAAGGACTTGATTGCTGCTGCACGTTTAAGTGCTCCGCCAAATGGAGGTAACATTGGCCGTGGAATGAAAGTGAATAAAGAAGAAATTCTTGGTATGTATGTAGCTCTTGATAAGTATGTTAATCAGGATCATGATGCAGAATGGAAAATGTGGGAAGAAAGAGTTGCTGTAATTGAAAATGCAGCTAAAAAAGTTGACGGGGTTAAAGTGAATGTAAGCGTTCCGCCTATAGCCAATCACACACCTAAGATTACTATTTCCTGGGATCCGGATAAACTAAAGATTACTTCGAATCAACTTCGCAAAAATCTACAGGATGGAAGTCCTTCGATTGAGGTGATGATTGAACCAAACGCTATCAATATTACTGTCTTTATGCTGAAAAACGGAGAAGATAAGATTGTAGCCAGGCGTGTTCAGGAAGAGCTTAAAAAAGCAGCTAATAGCTAGAACATAAATAAACTTAACCTGGATAAAATTAGTCCCGCTTTGCAGCGGGATTAATTTTATCTTATCATTTCAAATCAGAATTGTAATTATGAGAAGAATATCCTTTCTGCTTTTTTCCGGACTTATATTGCTTACTGTATTTGTTCAGGCTCAAACAAAAACCTATAGTATCCTGATCAAAGGAGGGCATGTAATTGATGCCAAAAATAATATAAACGAATTAATGGACGTGGCTATCCATGACGGCAAAATTGCCGCTATTGCCAAAAATATTGATCCTGCACTTGCTGCCCAGATTGTGGAAGCAAAAGGGATGTACGTTACTCCTGGTTTAATTGACTTGCATGCTCACGTATTCGCAGGTACAGATGACCGTGGACTTAGCGGCGGATTTTCTGCTCTTGCTCCGGATCCTTACACTTTCCGCTCAGGTGTAACTACTGTAGTTGATTGTGGTGGAGCAGGTTGGCAATCATTCGACCGATTTAAGAAGAATATTATCGACCGTTCAAGAACGAGAGTATTATCTTTTCTTAATATCGTTGGTGATGGTATGAGAGGTGATCCTTATGAGCAGGATATTCATGATATGGATGCTAAAAAAGCTGCAGAGAAGGCTCTGGCAAACAAGGATATTGTTGTTGGATTTAAACTTGCTCACTTTGCAGCAGCTAGCTGGGTTCCGGTTGAGCGTGTGGTTGAAGCAGGTAAAATAGCTAATATGCCTGTTATTATTGATTTCGGTGGTGATGATACCCATGCACCATTATCTATTGAGAAATTATTCACTCAGTATCTGCGTCCGGGTGATATTTATACCCACGTTTACACAGAGTTGAGCAGAAGAGATCCTGTTGTTGATCTCAAAACAAGACAATTGAGACCATTTTTAATTCCTGCTCAAAAAAGAGGAATTATTTTTGATGTCGGTTTCGGTGGCGGAAGCTTCAATTTCAATCAGGCTATCCCTGCAATTAAAGCAGGATTTTTGCCAAATACAATGGGAACAGATCTTCATACCGGAAGTATGAATGGTGCCATGAAAGATCAGCTGAATGTACTTTCTATTTTCCTTTCGATGGGAATGGATATTCCTTCCGTTATTTCCAGAAGTACATGGGCACCTGCACAGGCTATAAAGCGTCCTGAATTAGGTCATCTGTCTGTAGGTGCAGGAGCAGATGTTGCGATATTAAGTGTACGTAATGGAAATTTTGCTTTCAAAGATATTTCCGGTAACAGAAATGAAGGAAAACAAAGGTTCGAATGTGAAATGACTATCCGCAATGGAAGAATTGTTTATGATCTTAATGCAATAGCCAGCAATTTGCCAAAAGGAAGATAATTTATAAAATGGCCAATTGGGTCTAATGTTTAATGATCTTAAGAAATAAAACAATGAGAAGAATCTCAATATTAGCTGTAGCCCTGCTTTTTCTTGTAATCCATGCAAATGCTCAGGGAAAAATGTATAAGACCATCATTAAAGGTGGCAGTGTAATTGATGCAAAAAATAACATCAATGAATTAATGGATGTTGCCATTCAGAATGGAAAAATTGCTAAAGTGGCAAAAAATATCGATCCGGCTCTGGGAGAGCAAATTATCAATGCAAAGGGGATGTATGTTACTCCCGGACTGATTGATATCCATGCCCATGTATTCTGGGGAACTCAACCTGATAGCTACCTGAGCAATGGTGATGTTGGTGTTACTGCTGATGGATTCAGCTTTCGTTCAGGTGTTACTACTTTAGTTGATTGTGGTGGTGCCGGATATAAATCATTCGATGCTTTTAAGAAAAATATCATCGATAAATCAAAAACCAGAGTTCTTTCCTTCCTGAATATTGTTGGTGAAGGTATGCGTGGCGGTGATTACGAGCAGGATATCAGTGATATGGACTACAGGCTGGCTGCCAAAGCTGCATTGGATAATAAAGAACATGTTGTAGGTTTTAAACTAGCGCATTTTACAAATCCTGACTGGACTCCTGTTCAGCGTATTGTAGAGGCTGGAAAATTGGCAGATATGCCGGTTGTTATTGATTTTGGTGGTGGTAAATTACCAATTGAAGATCTTTTCTTCAAATATTTAAGACCAGGTGATATCTATACTCATGTATTTACAGAGCTTGAAAGAAGAGAGCCGATCGTAGATCTTCAGTCCC
>JBAZCD010000260.1:0-4961 GCA_041671205.1 Pedobacter sp. | reverse complement strand
AGCAATTGCACGGGCATTGTACAGGGAGCCGGAGATACTTATTCTCGATGAGGCGACCTCATCACTTGATTCGTTGGCGGAGACATTCGTTCAGAATACAATTGAATTATTAAGGAAGTCAGGCAGGACCGTTATAGTTATTGCACACAGATTATCGACAATAAGTCTGGCACAGAGAATAATTGTGCTGGATAAGGGAGAGATAGTTCAGGATGGAACCTTCGATGAACTGGCGAAAACCGATGGAACATTTCGCAGAATGTGGATGCATCAGACTATAGATGTATCAGAGACAATAAAAGTATGAACCCAAAATACCAATAGCATGAAAGTATTTGAATATCTCGATCGCATCAGCAAGGTGCACAAGCTGATCTCCAGGCGGAAGACCGGCACTCCTGAAGAATTTGCCGGTCAGCTGGGAGTCAGCCGGACCAGTCTCTATGAACTTATTGATGAGTTACGCTCGCGGGGGGTACCGATAGCCTACTCGAAATCATCGAAGACCTTTTTCTATCGTCAGCCCTATGATATAACTGTCACATGCTCCCTTCGTCCGCTCACCTATACAGAGACAAAAGAAAATGAAGGGGGGTCACTATTTTTCTCCAAAATCCTTTTTTTCCGTACGCTGTCATCCGATCTTAGTATGGTAACGTTGCCATGCTAAAACCCCGGGCATGTGAAAGAAATGGGGGAAATAATTTAAATAATTATCTGCTCAGGCATTCTATTCCGGATAAATATTCCGTGCAGATTAATTATTTTTACTAATGAAATATGAATATCATGAAAAATTCAGAATTAAGTTTGATGGGTGTTCAGGAAATGAATCCCCTTGAAATGCAGGAAACCGATGGTGGGTTGGTGTTAATCATTCTTGGTGTATGTGCTGCAGTTTTGGCTTTGTCTTCATGTACAATTAATATTAATACACAAGTTGGAGGCACAGGAAATACTATTAATGTCATGCAGGTTGCTGATAGTACTATGAATGGGAATAGTGCTGATGGTAATACTGTAGAACCTATGGACTTAGCAAAGAGATTTAATATGCCTATCGGATATTGATGAAGATTATTAGTCAAGTTAAAGCAGGTGTAAAAGATACACCTGCTTTATTAATATTTTCCTACCTATTATTTGTTGGTCTTGACCTTTATACAACTTATTTAGCTTCTCCAGATTTGGGATATGAGGACAATTGGATTATTCGTTATTTTCAATTTAGTTTTATAGAAACTATCATACTTGCAATCATTTTTGCACTCCTGTTAAGCCTGGGTTTCGTCATAGCAATGAATTATATTAAAAAAATCCCGGGGATAATCAACATAAAAGTAAGATATCCAGTAATTTATACTATTTTCCAAAGTAAATGGCTATTTTTAAGCTTCTTTGTTGTAGTTAGTTTCTATTCCCATTTCTTTTATTCTGCCTTTGTATCATGTAATAATTATTTGCATTATATCTACATTTTTAAAATTGAAAATGTATTTGAAGGAATTTCCTCTTGGTATATTAATAAAGTAATAATTTCTTTCCCTTTCTTTTTTATTTTTTGTCATATATTTTTTATTTTAGTTGCAATTCTTTATACAGTTAGTAAAGTGAAGAGAATAGAGAGGAAGATCCTGAAAGCTTCACCAGTAAAGGACTCATTATGAGTTAAGAGCTAAATACGTATTTGAGTCAGGAGCAGACGAGACTATTAAAGAACCTGGCTTTAGTGCAAAATCTTGGACAGTCTTACATCCTTATTTATTGAGAAATTGCAAAGCAACCTCTTTTTATTATATAAGTCTTTTTGTATTCTATAACAGGACCTTACTACTAGCCTGGTCTTTATTATAATATTCCGTATATATATTCCAAAATCCTTTTTTTCCGTACGATACTATCCGAACTTTATAATTACTAAATGGTGGTTATGACTTTGAAATGTAACATCGTAGCCTTATAGTTTATAAAAAAATTGGAAAGAAATTCGAATTGAACATTAGTATTCACTTAAAAAGTATTTAGTATGAAAAACTTAATTCTGGATTCGATGGGAGTTCATGAGATGAATACCCTTGAAATGCAGTCAACCGATGGAGGTGTTGTTTTGATAATAATGGCATTTTGCGCTGTGGCCCTAACAATGTCTTCATGTATATCACCATACATTGACGTGAATTATATCAAGCCAGAGGAAGTAGATCCAAAATCTTCTTCAGAGGAGACTATAGACCTTGCAAAAAGGTATAACATGCCAATAGGATATTAGTGAGGGTATTGAGTATTCTGGACTATAGATTACAATATAAAATATAGTTACTGATCCATGTTCTTTTGCCGACGGGATAATACGAAATTTTGGGCTAAAGCCCTTTCTCTGAGCCGGATCTCCAACCACGGACTGAAGTCCGTGGTTAGCAGATTACCGGTACGACTCCAGCATGAGAGTTATTCACTTACCATGGCTTATACCGGATTGAAGTTCTCGGTTAGCTGATGACGGGCACCATTGCAGCATCAGGGACATACACTAACCCTAGCTTGTAATGGACTGAACTTCATGGTTAGCGGATTCCTGGCACCATTGCAGCATCAGGGACATACACTAACCATGGCTTTTAAGCCGTGGTTAGCAGAACCTGCAGGAACAGGGCTTTAGCCCGTAACCTTACATAACACATACATCAATCTTTGAACTAATAATATTAACCAAATTGTCCATAATATGAAAAACCTTCAAATCACAAAACGCGATGTTAAAATTTTCTTTCTGGGTATGCTGTTCGGATTCTTAGTAGTCCTTATCTATGAATGGGATGATGCTATGGATGGTTTAAAAGGAGGGTATGAAAGCTTAAGAGTTGAGAATATAAACTGAGTTATTAATAACTATTCAATTCTTACAATAACTCTTCATCTATATGGATCTGCCGGGTTATTACTTTACGGTGTTTTGGGCTAAAGCCCTTTCTCTGAGACTGATCTGCCTCCACGGACTGAAGTCCGTGGTTAGCGGATTCCAGGCACGAATGCAACATCAGAGTCACTCACTAACCTCGGCTTTTAACGGACTGAAGTCCGTGGTGATGTTATTACTGGTACTATTACAGCAACGGAGTCACACTCTAAACACGTCTTTCAAGTTATGGAAGAGGCTAACCTGCGTAACCACGGACTTCAGTCCGTGGAATTTGAAACTAAGTAAAGAACAGGGCTTTAGCCCAAAACCTTAATATATGCCTTACGTTAAAATCTGGATTCATTGTGTCTGGGGTACAAAAAACAGGATCAGGTTCCTCTCCGGGAATAAAAAAGGAGAAGTAATAAACCACATCCTGACTAATGCCAGGGAGAAAGGAATCTATATCGACTTTATAAATGGTCATACCGAACATCTTCATTGTCTGCTGTCACTAAATCAGGATCAGACATTATCCAAAGTTATGCAGCTGATTAAGGGTGAGTCATCTTTCTGGATTAATAGAAATTCGATTATAGAAGAAAAATTTGAATGGGCTGAAGAGTATTTTGGAGTTTCAGTTAGTGAGTCGCATGTTAATCGGGTTCGGGAGTATATCAAAAATCAGGAACAACATCATTATAGAAAGTCCTGGCAGGAAGAGTGTGATGAATTTATGGAGAAGTACGGATTTAATCTGTTTTATGATAAGTAACATATTTGCATTCTTTAGGTTTCAGACTTCAGTCCGTGGAATTTGAAACTAAATGAAGAACAGGGCTTTAGCCCAAAATCGCAGGTAACACGATATATAATTATGCATCTAAATATCTCTATATAAAGCAAAAAGGTTATTTATGAGAATCTTCACGCACATCAAATCAGGTGCCAGGCTGGTCCCCGTTTCACTAATTTTAGTTTATCTTTTTTTTGTTGGAATGGATCTTTTTACCACATATCTGGCATCGCCTGACCTCAAGTATGAATGGAACTGGATTATCCGTTACTTTCACTTGGGCTGGACAGAAATTTTAATTCTTGTACCAGTAAATTCTCTTCTTGAGATTGTACTTTTATTTCTTGGACTTAGTTATACTCATTCTTACTATCAGAAAAACAGAATGGACCACGGTCTTTGGTTTTTTCGAAGGATATTCAAAAACAGAAAATTGGTATTCAGTTTAATTGCAGTCGGGTATTTTTATAACCATTTGTTTTTTTCAATTTACATTACATTTAGCAATTACCTCAGTCATCTTTATATCAACAGGATAGAAAATATCTTCAGTGGAATTTCTGATTATTATATTGGTATTGAGATCATGTGTGGGAAATTATTTTTCCCGGCTGTGCATTTAGTTATGATATCCGGAACAATATTCTATATTATATTTAAGGTAAAAAGAATAGGTAGGGACCACCCTGTTGAGGAAATGGTTAAAGAGACAGCAATATGAATCAAAATAATCATAAAATGAAAATGTTGCCAAAAATAATATCTGTAATTACATTACCTGTATTTATATTTTTGATATACAGATATTTCATAAATGATGACTGGAATAAAAATGAACGCATCATTTTTATTATTTGCCTTGGAGTTGGGTTTATAAATATGGTCTTATTGTATTATCAAAAATGGCGAGAAAAGAATACAATTCAATAGTCATTCGAGCGAGGCAATCTGGACCTGGTTCTTCGCACCCCTTAGGGCAAGTGGCAAACGAAGAACCGATAGTCATTCAATTATAAAACAATCAATGTCGGCGCAGCCAAATGACCAGCCTATGTTTTGAAACTTCGGCTGGCAAAGCGCGATGCAAATGGGACAAAAGAAAGCCCCGGCAGACATTTAAGTCTCCAGGGCTAAGGGGGGCTGTGGTCAGGACGACCACAGATACCATAGGAATGTAACTAAAAGCACAAAATGCAGCGAGAGATGCCTAATAGTATTCCTAAAATCTACCACATAAGAATATTACTTTATTCCACATCATAAAAC
>JBAZCD010000259.1:1659-4977 GCA_041671205.1 Pedobacter sp. | reverse complement strand
GTTATTGACGAACAAACAGGCAGGAAAGTTCCGGATGTGAGTGTTTATGAGAAACGCCTGCTGGAATCTACCCTGAGTGATAAAAATGGCTATTTCAGGATGCGGATCAGGGGGGACCACCAGTCTGTCATTCTTACCCTGAGTAAAGAAGCGTACCGGGATACCAGCCTGATGTTTCTCTCCACAGTAACCGTTAAACCTGAAGGATATACTTATGAGGATGATGAGAATATGTCTTACGCATCAAATATTGTCGAAAGACTTGGAATCGGAAGATTCCTGGTTTCCGCACGTCAGAAGATACAGAGTTTGAATATCTCAGGCTTTCTGACCAGCAGTCCCTATCAGGCTTCTCTGCTTCCCGGACTCAGTTCGCATGGTATGTTCAGCTCACAGGTGGTGAATAAGGCCTCTCTGAATCTTTTGGGCGGTTATACTGCCGGTGTTGACGGGGCAGAAATTGCCGGACTTTTTAATGTCAGTAAAAATAATGTTCAATATGTTCAGCTTGCCGGACTTGGGAACCTTGTAGGAGGATCGGTAAGGGGCTTTCAGGCAGGAGGCCTGGTAAATTCAGTTCTGGATAGTCTGATTGGTTTTCAGGCTGCAGGCATAGTGAATGATGTTCGAAGCGGTACTGAGGGCTGGCAGGCAGCAGGAGTTTTCAATCATGTGAGGCGGGATATGAACGGAATGCAGGTAGCAGGAATTGGAAATCTGGTTTCGGGCAATACCCGTGGAGTTCAAATTGCAGGTATTGGAAATGTGGCCGCAAAAGAAATGAAAGGGATTCAGATCGGACTGATCAACGTGGCAGATACGTCTTCAGGTTTTAGCCTCGGATTGATCAATTGGGTAAATAAGGGATATCATAAACTGAGTTTATCATCCACGGATATTTTTGATACTCAGGTAGCGGTAAAAACCGGAAATGCAAAATTCTACACCATGCTGATCGGGGCAGCAAGCTTTGCTAAGAATAAAAAGGCCTATTCTGCCGGATATGGCCTCGGGCATGATTTTATTTTAGGTAAGGGGCTCTCCGCTTCTGCAGAGATCTCATCACAGGGGCTTTACCTGGGCAATTGGGATTATGCCAATATCCTGAGCAAGGGGCAGCTCAGTATGCAAATTAAACTGTTTAAAGGACTGAGTGCATTTGCAGGACCTTCCTATTCCGTTTATTATTCAGAATCTGCAAGTGCTGCTTCTTCGGGTTATAAAGCTCAGGTCGCACCGGCATCGGCAAAGGTTTACACCGAAAAAACCAGGGGTTGGGTGGGATGGACCGCAGGAATTACCCTGTTCTGATCAATCTTCAGGAGCATGGCAGAAAAGTCTGATTTATAATATTAACAGCACTATTTTTATATTTATTAGTTTTCCCCTATGAATCGAATAGATCGTATTTCTGCCATTCTTATTCAGCTTCAATCGAAACGGGTGGTTAAAGCGCAGGATATTGCCGATCGCTTTCAAATTAGTTTACGGACTGTCTATCGCGATATCCGCACTTTGGAACAAGGAGGTATCCCACTTATTGGTGAAGCCGGTGTGGGTTATTCATTGGTGGAAGGATTTCGTCTGCCTCCTGTGATGTTTACTCCTGAAGAAGCTATTGCTTTTCTTACGGCAGAAAAATTAGTAGAGAAGCTGACTGACGGATCTAATAGTAAGAATTACAATTCGGCTATGTACAAAATACGGGCGGTTTTGAATGCATCAGAGAAGGCCCTGCTCGATAGTATTGATGACCGGATTGAAGTTTTCAGGCGGCCCGGAGATGCGCCTATACAACCCGACCTGCACTTGCTTCAGCCAATTTTGAAAAGCGTTGATCAGGGGAAAGTAATTAGTATCAAATATCATTCTAATTATAAACAGGAGTGTACTGAACGCGAGGTTGAGTCGCTGGGCATTTTCTTTACAGATAATTACTGGCATCTCATCGGCTGGTGCCGGATGCGGAATGATTATCGTGATTTCAGGCTTGACCGTATTTTATCAATTCAGGAAACCGATACCCCATTTGAAAAGTCGCATCCGGCTTTGAAAGAATACCTGCAGAGCAGAAAGGCTGAAGACAAGGAAAATCTGGAGCTTATTGTGATCAGTTTACCCCAGTCCAAAGCGTATTGGCTTGATAATCAGAAATATTATTATGGTTTTGTTTCCCAGAGAGTTCTTGATGATCAGCTGGAAATGACTTTCTTATGTTCTTCTCCTGAAAATTTTGCCCGGTGGTTTATGATGTTTGGCGGTTCCGCTATAATAATTGAATCAGAATCATTAAAGAATCACGTAAAGCAGATGGTTGGGGCAATCTCAAAAAGTTTATAATACTGCTGACATAGGGTTGTCATTCGCCGGGGCTTTATTTGTATCTAAATAAACAGATAAAATCATGATTTTGATCAACAACTTCCTTAAAGAGCTCGAAAATGAAGCTCAAATCACAAAGAAAATGCTTTCAAGGATACCGGATGATAAATTCGGCTGGAAGCCACATGTAAAGAGCATGGATATTAAAACCCTTGCAACCCATATTGCTGAACTCCCAACCTGGGTTGGTATGGTTTTGAAAACTGATGGGCTTGATTTCGCAGTCCATCCATATTCCCCTCCTGAAGTTACTAATACATCAGTATTGCTTGAACTTCTTGAAACTTCTCTTGAAGATGCCAGAACTAACCTGGCAAAAGCCGAAGATAATAATCTGCTGCCCGACTGGACCCTTAGAACAGGTGATATGATTCATGTGGTGTCCTCAAAGGAAGATATGATACGCATGACTTTCAGTCAGATTATTCACCATCGTGCACAGTTGGGAGTGTACCTTCGTTTGCTGAATATTCCAATTCCCGGTAGTTATGGTCCCAGTGCTGATGAGGCAAATTAACCTGAGCTGGATATGATTAGAGGTTCCCGCTTTCGCGGGAATGACATGCATTGTTGGGGGGTGAGGAGATTCCAGCCTTCGCTGGAATCTTAATGCCGAATCGTATTATAAATGATGTTTCATTTTACTCATTATATATTTCGGGGATTGCAATTTGGGAATGCGAAAATATTTTGTTTACATGCTAATTGAAAAACTGAATCTTAAAGGCATGATCTTGCCGCGGATTGGTTCGTTAATTTAATATTAAACTAATCCGATTCCAGCGAAGGCTGGAATCTCCTTTACCTCCTTTACGATTTGTCATTCCCGCGAAAGCGGGAACCTCCCGATCCTTAAATAACGACATTGGGCCTTAACCTTCTTTGTATTATTTGAACATATTACTGCTCAATTCCTTATCAATAGTGATATAGCCC
>JBAZCD010000259.1:0-1649 GCA_041671205.1 Pedobacter sp. | reverse complement strand
GGATATTTGATCAGTTTATTTCCAACTCTGATACTGGGACGGATTTTAATGCTGATCAGACTTTTTTGCACATTTTCTGTTCCACGCAGGTAGGAAAAGATTTCTTCCCTTGTGTTTCTGTCGGATAAGATGGAGTAGATATTGGCCCTGATCATAATTGGCACAACAGTGGTTTCTTCAGGATTGATATCAATCCGCCTGTCGGTAGTCCCGTTGACCAATTCCTTGCCTTTAAATGAAATGATGTAATCGAACTGATTTATTTCAATAGGTTTTGATCCGGGGTTGCTTATTCCCAGATTAAGCCTTGCCCTCAGGGGAATATCTTTTCTTAAAAGTCCAATGGCGAGTTCGGGGACACTGCCCAGGTCGAAGCTTCCGGTTTTGATCTGCCGGGTAATGTTCCTGCCTGCAACATAGACACTATCAGCAGATTTTATATCGTAGCGGCATTGTTCCAGCAGGCTGATTTTCCGGGATACCCCGCAGCCTGCAGCAATCATGACAATAAAACTAATGAGCAGAATTTTTTTCATACCGACTTAACGCAGATATAATGCCAAATAATACCTTTCAATTATATTTATTACTAATCCTGAATTATTATTCCGGGCTGTTCGGCACCTTTATTAAGTTGACCTCCGTTATGTTGCTGGTAGTTTTTTTGTCTACGTTATAAGTTATCGCATTTGGGGCAATACCGGTATAAATACCATTAATAAATTGACAATCAGCTACCTGAGATTCAACCAGAATTAATGATTTCCCATCACCGAAAAGATTAGTCGCATAAATATTATTTATTTTACCTCTCACAGAACTATCGCCATAACCACGACCACCCACCAGTACAGTATAAGGGCTGCCACCATAAGGAGGCGGTGTATCGGGTCTTGCTTTCGTAATCACCCCGTTGATATAAACATGATGAATGCTGGCATTGTCACTTGCCCTGATTGCAACCCCTGTATAATTCGTTTGACAATTCGTGATAAACACCTGCTCGGTATCATCCTCAGGACCATTCCATTTGGTGGAAGTAACCTGGTAAGAATTGATATCACCATTGGTATGATAATATGGGGCAGCATCGAGACTTGAAAGGGCAATTAAATCATCTCCATTTATCCCGGTAATATTGTCTATCCTGAAATATTTACAGCCGTGGCGCAGGTTAATACCATCCTTATTATACGTTTTAACTTCAGCACCATTTACCTGAATATATTCCGGATTCATAAATCTTAATGATGATAATTCAACATTTTTGGTCCGTTCAAAACTGATAGCCCATGCATGAGAGTTCTTAATTGTTATGTTCTTTAACTTAAACCCATCCACTTTTGCAATCTGGATCATGTTATTACGCCAGTCGCCTTTTTGCTTCATGCCCTCCTTTCCGGCATCACTTCCATAACTTACCCTTCCTTTCTCATTAGTTAAGGTAAGGGTTCTGTAAGCATCCCCTGTTGATCGCGGATTATCAGCTCCTTTCAATTGTACATCTCCTATTCCGACAATACTGATATTATAATTCCAGCCCGGATTGGTAATTCCGGCACCTACATTATCACTTCTAAACATATTATCCCTGCACAAGTCAGATAATTGAATAATGCAATTATCCAGTATCACGGTGATATTACTTG
>JBAZCD010000258.1:0-4984 GCA_041671205.1 Pedobacter sp. | reverse complement strand
CATTAACAAATATCATGAGCACCATCGTAATGGCCCGCAGAATATCAATGGATGAAATACGCTGGACTGAGGCCTGTCCATTGGATGAAATTTTCCGATCTGCGGATGCGATTGTTGACATAAGATTCGACGTTTTTATTAAATACCGGACTATTCCCGCATCAGCAGGATTTCCTTTAATCTGTTTGCCTAAAGTATATAAATCGCCTCAATAATTCAGAATGAGAATATTACATTTATAAATTAATTTATCAAAACTGACCAATACTGATAAAACATGAAAATCCGACCGACAAAATTCATACTGCTGATTTGCTTTATCTGTGCATTTTTTATTTCCGGAAGTAAACTAATTGCACAAACTTTCAGAACGTTTAATAAGCCTGTGGTATTTGACGAACAAAGAAAAAAACTCTCCATTGAATATCTGAAGGAGCGGCATGGAATTATTCATGACTCTGCTACGATCGTTCCAAGGATCATCGTTCTTCACTGGACCGCCATTCCTACCCTCGAACAATCATTTGATGTCATGAATCCTGCCCTGCTGCCCGGTGCCAGAAGCGGTATTGCCGGAGCAAGCAGTTTAAATGTTGCAGCGCAGTTTCTGGTTGATCGTGATGGGGTTATATTCAGACAATTGCCTGAAACCGCTTTTGCCCGACATGTGATCGGATTGAACTATTGTGCAATCGGTGTAGAAAATGTGGGAGGCAGCAATGCCCCATTAACTGAAGAGCAGCTCGAAGCCAATGTGGCACTGATCAGATACCTTAAGAAAAAATACAATATTGAATATGTGATCGGGCATCATGAATATAAATCATTTATCGGCCATCCCCTGTGGAAAGAAAAAGACCCGAACTACCTGACCAGCAAGAACGATCCGGGAGATGAATTTATGAGCAAAATCAGGGAAAGAATAAAAGATCTGGATATTAAGGGTGCTATAAAGAAATAAGGAAATTAATAAGTGTAGGAATTATTATCAATGTAAAAATCATGAAGAATATTTGGTATTTACTCCCGGCCATCCTGTTCTTAAGTCATTGCCGGAATAAGGATGGAAATTTCGTCCCGACATTTCCAGGAAAGCCGGAAGTATCTGCATCAATAAAAGAAGAACATCAAAGCCTTCTTAAGAAGATTCAGATAATTGCCGCTGCAATGGACAGTACCGGCCTAGCCGCAAAAAAACTTTATAGTTTGTTGCAGCATCATTTTGGTGAAGAAGAAGATTATGTATTGCCTCCATTGGGACTGCTTTCTCAATTGAGCAATGGAAAACACCTCAACAAACTGAAAATGTGCTGGCTTTAACAGAAAAACTAAAATCAAATTTAACCCATCTGAGCGTTGAACATCAATTGATCAAGGCTTATATGGACGAGATGAAGCAGGTTGATACCAATAAGGAACATCCTGAGATTATTGTACTCGAAAAAGATGTTCATCAGCATGCAAAAATCGAGGAAGAAGTTTTATCCCCTGCATCAATTTTAGCCGGAGATTATTTAAAGCTGAAATATTCTGAAAACAACCGCTAAATCGAAGCAATTATGAAAGTAATGAGTTTTTATTTGGCTTGTCTGTTGAGCCTGAACACCCTATTTATTTTTGGGCAGACTATCCATCCTGATAGTGTAATATTAGTAAGCAAACAATTGCACCTCGTCAAAAAACAATTGTTAAATGAGCTTTCAAATCCGCGCAAAAAGAAAGTCCCGCTTATTCAAAGAATGATCGAACTGGGAATGTGGAAAGAGGCCGGTTTAGCCATTAATCGGTTCAAATCTACGACATGTGAACATCAACTCCTGTCAGCAGAATACCACATGATGCAGAATGAATTTAAAAAAGCTGAAGTCCTGATCTATGAAGTTCTAAATAAACAGCCAGGAAACGAACATGCGATATTATTGAAGGCAGGTCTGAAAATTCATGCCTGGCGATTACAGGAAGCTTCGGTGATCTGTGAGGAGGCGCTGAAAAAAAAGACATCTGAGAAATTACTCCTGATGCTTGGAAGGTCAAAATTATTACAAAAAAAGTATGAAGAGGCACTCGCAATTGCCAAAAGCATCATGCTAACAAATCCTGAAAGTGCAGGAGCTTATCTTCTTGAGGCAGACGTCTATTTCTGGAATCAGCAAGCTGAACTTGCAGAATCCCCTCTAAAGAAATCACTTGAAATAGATCCCTTTAATGCCGATGCCCGATTCAGTTATGGTTATGCCATTTGGAGAAGGATTGATGCCAGGCAATTGAATGCAATGGCTGATCAATGGGAACTGGCATTAGCCATTAATCCATTACATTATCAAACCCATTGGCACTGGGGCAACGGACATACCAACCAGACTTATGCTGACTATGCAGAAAAAGACGATGACAAGGTCAGCAAAGCGCTTGAAAAGACCGATACATTGGTACTTCAGAAACAGATAAAAGAAGCAATTAATTATACCAGAGATGTGGAAAGGCAATATCCTTCCTCAATACTCCCCCTCATGCACAGAGCTTCGGTCTACTATATTGACTATGATACAGACCGGAAAACGCGCCTTGATTCTGCTGAAGCCATTTTCAGAGAGGTTTTAAGCCGTAAAAATCATTACGGACCGGCACACAACGGCCTTTCAGCGGCTATAAAATCTAAGCGTATCGAATATCTTTCTTCCTTCGATTCCGTTAGCAATGCATTGAATGAAACCCAAATCAGCGACCCGGAGAATTTTCAAAAGGTTTTTCCTGATGTAAATTATTATCCCGGGGAAACTATAAAAGCGATGATCTGGAATCAATTGTTTACCTCAGTGGTTTATTTTCCGTTTTTATCCAAACAGAACAATTCTTTTCGCATTCCGCCACTTCATAAAGATCTTGCCAGCACCATGAATTCGCCTGCATTCCGTTACATGACGACTTTTGATAACAGGCAGTGGATGGATATTCGGGGAGTTGGCAGCGGAGCAGCAGCAATAGAGTACGTAGAACGGGGTTCTTTTCTGGAGCGAAATGTCTTACTTCATGAGTATGTTCACCTTTTCCATGGACGTGTACTCACCGATGGTGAGAACCGCAGGATCAGGGCTTTGTACTACAAGGCCATGGAAGAAAAGCGTACACTGGATTATTATTCTCAAAACAACGAAAGTGAGTACTTTGCCCAAACCTACCCAGCCTATTTCGAGCCTGTAAAAGTACATCCTCTGGACTTTAAATCTATGAATACCACCTCGGATCTTAAAAATAAGGATCCTGAGATGTATGATTTTCTTGACAGGCTGATCAAGAAAGAACGCGTATATCTGGCAGGAGACAAAGAGGCGATGGCCAGCAATTGGTCGCAGGTGTATATTAATATGAGTGACAGAGTTAAGCAAAGAAACATGCAGCTGGCATTCGCCTACCTGGATACCGCATTGAATTATGATCAAAAATATCTTCCGGCATATCTGGCTCAGTCTCAATTAAAAATTGAGATGAAAGATTTTAAAGCTGCTGAAAATTGGCTTAAAAAGGCTGAGGAGATAAATGCGAATTATGCTCCTGTTTACGTATCATATGCCGGGTTGAGGGCAGCACAGCTTGCTGCAAATGAAATTGATCAGAAAACTGCTATCAGGGAACAGGCAAGCTTTCTTAACAAATCATTCCTGCTGGAGGATGATTATCAGGAGCTGGCAGAAATCAACAGAACATTGCGGGAAATGTACAAAAGCAATGGTATGATCACTGAAGCAATAAAAAGTGCTGATCAATATGGCAAAAACGGAGCAATTGTCTCTACTTATCTAAGAGACCAGAGGAATGATGCAATTGCCTTTTCAGCGGTACTTAGATCAAGCTTAGGATTTACAGAACCTGTTGAAACTTTGAAAACTCTTGTTGAACAAAAACCTCAAAATTTTGAATATAGAACTATGTATGCCGATGCACTGTTTGAAAACAAGCAGTTTTCTGCTGCCATTTCAACAATAAAAGAAGCCCAGCGAATACTGGCTGCCTCCGGAAATTCAAGAGCAGATTACAACTTAAGAATTGCAGAGTCCTATCATGCATTGGGCATAAAAGACAGTACCGATTTGTACCTTAAACCATTCTTAAATGGCACAAAAAACCTTAAAGAGACTGATAAATTGAGGTTTGTGCGATTATTGAGCGAAAGCGGGAATTCCGAAATTCCGGAAGAAATATTTCAAACAATTACCGCCAAAGGTGATTCTTACTTTTTGTCCGATTACTTTTATACCCAGGGAATAGTTTTGGAATCAAAGGGCGATAAAATTGAAAGTATTGCAAACTTTGAGAAGGCCTGTGCAGTTAATCCCTACCATTTCAAGGCCTGCAGAAAACTGATCAAAAATTATCAGGATATGGGACAAAATGAAAAAACTGATTCCATAATCAATACCATGTCCTCTCTTCGCAGCAGGGTTCTTTCCTCAAACTAAAACAGATTAAATTCCTGCCCTGGTTAAGTCAAATTATCAAACCGGCCTGTCAATTCTTTTCAAATGAGGAGTTTATATTTGAAATTTTGAATAAGAGAAAACCTTTTGGTAACTTTGCGTATTGAAAAAATTGATTTCCATATTTCTTATTTCAGTCTACCTGATCTCAACAACTGAATTTTATCAGGTGTTGAAACTTCCTTTGCTCGCAGAACACTTCAATGAACATAAATCATTAAATGAGGGTACCACATTCTGGAATTTTCTGATCATGCATTATACAAATAATGATGTAAAGTATGCTGATAATGACAAGGATATGCGTCTGCCATTCAAATCACATGAAGGATCTGTACACAGCATTATATTGTCTTTGGTACACAATCCTGTTTCAAATGTACTAATCAAGCCTGTTGTAACTGATCTTGATGAATACAAACCGCAAGAGGATAAATATTTCAATTCAACTTATCTTTCCAATATCTGGCAACCGCCAAAGTCCTGTTAAACAATTTTATTAAATTCAT
>JBAZCD010000257.1:0-5003 GCA_041671205.1 Pedobacter sp. | reverse complement strand
AGTATTTAGATTGATATTGCAATTGGTAGCAAGCCCCATCTTAATAGCATATTCAACCACCTTTTCATTGAGCTTTGGTAAAGTTCCGGGTAGGCCCAGACTAACCGGGCTTATATGTTCATTAGGCTCTCCGCCGAAGCCGGCAGAGTCAGAAGAAAATATCTTGCTCGCGGTTGATAACTGAACATGTACCTCAAGCCCAACTACAAGCTCATATTTATCAGTTAAACTGTCCGCGATTGTCGTCATTTAAACTCTAATAGTGTCTGATTTTTTTCACAAAGATAAACATTTGATTACAGTTGAGCATCCACAATTAACTAAAATCGGTCAAGGCTATTCAGGCATGCACAAATTGACAACTATTAACTGACAACTCATAACACACAACTCACAACTAAATTTTATAATGGCACGTTTATTGGGTTACCTGTACTGATTAAACAAAGAAAACATGAAAAGATTAATTATTGCTATTGTAGCCGGATTTATTGCTTTTTCAGCAGCGCCAGCCAAAGCACAGGTAAGTGTAAATATAAACATTGGAGTTCAGCCTGAATGGGGACCAACAGGCTACAATCATGTGGATTACTATTACCTGCCCGATATTGAAACCTATTATTATGTTCCAAAACGCCAGTTTATTTACCTTGATAATGGGAGATGGCTGTTTATGTCTGCTTTACCATCCCGTTATCGCGGATATGACCTGAATAATGGATACAAAGTGGTTATTAACTCCCCGCGTCCTTACCAGTATTTTACTTCTCACAAAGTAAAATACGCCAAATACAAAGGGTACAACGGAAAACAATCCATCATCAGAAATAGTCATGATTCAAGATATTCCAAAGGCAATTCCGGCTCATCACATTCCAATGGAAATAGTGGACATTCCGGTGGAAAAGGGAAAGGGAATGGAAACGGTAAAGGAAAACATTAATTAAAATTAAGAGTGGAAAATGGAGAATTAAGATAATTTTCCCCTTTTCCACTCTCAATTAATGAAAGATTGTGCTTTTTCCAGTGCTTTTACAAGCCCGGAACTATCCTTACCTCCCGCAGTAGCAAAGAACGGCTGTCCTCCGCCTCCACCCTGAATTTCTTTGGCCAGCTCCCGTACAATATTGCCGGCATTCAAATTCCTCTCCTTAACCAGATTTTCGGATACCATCACAGTAAGTCCCGGCTTACCGTCAATATCACAGGCCAGAACCAGGAACAGATTATCAATAAGATCCTTCACTGCATAAGCCAGATTTTTTACCGCATCGGTACTGGGTAATTCTACCTGCTGAGCGATCAGATTAACACCATTGATCTGCACTGCATTTTTTACGAGCTCGTGCTTTAATCCGGCAGAACGCTCAAGGATGTTTTTTTCAATTTCTTTTTTCAGGCGATTATTTTCTTCCAGTAATAATTCAACCGTTTTCAGCAGATCATTGGGATTTTTCAATAAATCTTTCAGGTTCCTGATCTGTTCATTCTGTACATTAATATATTTTTCGGCTGTTTCGGCTGTGATCGCCTCGATCCTTCTTACTCCGGCAGCTACCGCACTTTCTGAAACGATCTTAAAATAACCGATCTGTCCGCTGGACTTAACATGGGTACCACCGCAAAGTTCTTTTGAAAAATGGTCATCAAATGTGATAACCCGTACAAAATCACCATATTTTTCACCAAAAAGTGCAGTTACACCCGAATCGATTGCTTGCTGATACGGTATATTCCGCTCCTCTTTCAATGAAATATTTTCACGGATTTTAAGGTTCACAATACGCTCTACTTCAGACAGTTCAGGATCTGTAACTTTAGAAAAATGTGAAAAATCGAAACGCAGGTATTCTGAATTGACCAATGAACCTTTCTGATTCACGTGATCGCCCAAAACCTGTTTCAATGCAGCATGCAAAAGGTGCGTAACTGAATGATTATTTTCTGTGGCTGTTCTTTTATGCTGATCAACAACTGCATAAAACGATCCGGAAAGTTCTTCCGGAATTTGATCCAGAAAATGAACGATCAGCCCATTTTCTTTTTTGGTATCTGTGACAGGATATTCAAATAAACGCGTGCGGTCTTCAAGCTTCCCGGTATCGCCAACCTGTCCCCCGCTTTCAGCATAGAAAGGAGTCCTGTTCAATACCAGCTGATACTGATCCTTTCCTTTGGCACTAACCTTACGATATCTCAGAACGCGGCACTCAGTTTCCAGTTCATCATAACCGGTAAATTCAACTTCATCATCCTCATTCACAATGACCCAGTCGCCGGTATCAATTGCTGTAGCTGCCCTGGAACGTGCTTTTTGCTTCTGAAGCTCTGCTTCAAAGCCCTCCATATCTACGGTCCAGCCCTTTTCGCGGGCCATCAGTTCTGTCAGATCAATCGGAAAGCCAAAAGTATCATATAATTCAAATGCAAATTCTCCATTTATGATCTTATTATTGGTTTCAAAACGCTCAAAGCGTTGAATTCCTGTCGCTAAAGTCCTCAGAAATGATATTTCTTCCTCCAGAACTACCTTCTGCACAAAATCCTGTTGTTTTTTGAGTTCCGGGAATATCCCGTCGAACTGATCAGCAAGGACAGGCACCAGTTTATTTAAAAATGGCTCCTTCAGATCAAGGAAAGTATAGGCATATCTTACCGCTCTTCTGAGTATTCTCCTGACTACATAACCGGCCTTATTATTGGATGGCAATGTACCATCGGCGATGCAAAAACTGATGGCGCGAATGTGATCAGACATCACACGCATAGCTACCGATGCACCCCACCCTTCTCCGCCCGGGACTGAATTTCCAACATAAGGCAAACGTGATTCTTCTGAGATGAACCGGATCATTGGCTGAAAAACATCCGTATCATAATTTGAAGTTTTGTTCTGAATTACCCTTACCAGTCGCTCCAAACCCATTCCTGTATCCACATGCTGACCGGGAAGTTTTTCAAGCGAACCATTCTTCAGGCGATTGAACTGCATGAAAACGTTATTCCATATTTCTATGACCTGAGGATCATCCTGGTTGACTAGTTTACTGCCATCTACCTGAAGACGCTCCGCATCATGACGCATATCCACATGGATTTCAGAGCAGGGACCGCAGGGACCGGTTTCGCCCATCTCCCAGAAATTATCTTTCTTATTGCCCAGAAGGATACGATCTTCAGCGACATACTGCTTCCATATCTCGTAAGCTTCCTGATCTTTAGGAAGACCTTCTTTCTCATCTCCAGCAAAAACGCTGACGTATAGCCGGTCTTTGGGTATTTTATATACTTCGGTTAAGAGTTCCCAGCTCCAGGCAAGAGCCTCTTTCTTAAAATACCCGCCTTCCGGATTGGCAGGATCACCAAAACTCCAGTTACCCAGCATCTCGAACATCGTATGGTGATAGGTATCTATTCCAACTTCCTCAAGGTCATTATGTTTGCCCGAAACACGCAAACAACGCTGTGTATCAGCTACTCTTGAATATTTAATAGCAGCCTGTCCAAGAAAAAGATCTTTAAACTGATTCATCCCTGCATTGGTAAACATCAGTGTTGGATCGTTTTTTACAACAATAGGCGCTGATGGTACAATATGATGCCCTTTAGCGGCAAAAAAATCTAAAAAGCCTTGTCTTATCTCTTTGGTAGTCATCCTGATTAGCTATTCTGCAAATATAATACAGATATGTATTTGTAAGGAGAGAATATGATAATAGTGGAGATACCTTAGATTCTGAATATTTTTCTGATGTATTTACCAAAGCATTTTAATTTTTGTTTGCTTCTATTCAAATTTAGTAGTTTTACAAAAGCAAAATCATTGGTATGCCATACAAGGAGCGCGATATTACAAAACTATATTACAGCATGGGTGATGTAACCCGGATGTTTGATGTAAATGCATCCCAGATTCGTTTTTATGAACGCGAATTTGAAATTCTGCAGCCCAAGAAGAATAAAAAAGGGAATCGGCTTTTTACTCCTGATGATGTGGAGAACCTGAAGATCATATTCAACCTGGTCAAAGAAAAGGGATTTACCCTGCAGGGAGCCAAAGAATATCTTCGCAGCAATAAAGGTGAAGTAAAAGAAAACCAAAAGGTTATTGACTCTCTGGAACGTCTGAAACAATTTCTGCTTGAAGTCAGGGAACAACTTTAGATATGCAGCAGCCTGGACAAGCCGCAACAAAGCAATTGAGAATTCTGTTCGTCATCAACTCCAGATCCGGCCGGGGAGGAGAAAATAATCTTAAAAATCTGGTAGCTGAACAAGCCAGCTTAGCGGGATACGATTATTGTCTCTATTCAATGAACGGGGATGACAAGGTCAGGATTCAAGCAGAAATAGATCGGTATAAACCCGGCATGGTAGCCGCCGCCGGTGGCGACGGGACCGTCAATTTAATGGCCGGCATACTCGCAAATACCGGAATCCCGCTGGCTATCATTCCCCAGGGTTCTGCAAATGGAATGGCAAAAGAGCTGAATATTCCGGGTAAGGCCGAAAGTGCACTGGAAATTCTCGTTAAAGGAAAAATTCAGAAAATCGACCTGATTAAAATTAACGGGAATACCTGCATTCATCTGGCCGATGTAGGATTGAATGCCCGTGTCGTAAAAAGGTTTGAAAAAGATGTAAACAGAGGTATTCTCACCTATGCCAAGCACCTCTTCGGGGAAATGTTCTTATTGAAAAAATATACTTTCAACATATTTTATGAAGGCAAAACGGTCCGCAGAAAAGGAGTCTCCATCACTTTCGCCAATGCATCCCAATATGGCACCGGCGCTGTAATCAATCCAAAAGGGAAACTGAACGACGGAAAATTTGAACTTGTCATCATCAAACCTTTCCCGCGAATAAAGCTTTTATCCATTGCCTGGAAAATGTTCATCAACAAGCTCCATACTTCCGATTATGTAGAAATCATCAGCTGCAATAAGGCCCTGATTTTAAGCAGCAGAAAAACGACCCTTCAAATAGATGGAGAGGTTATC
>JBAZCD010000256.1:4016-5020 GCA_041671205.1 Pedobacter sp. | reverse complement strand
ACCGGTGCCAGTGCAAAATGGCTAGGATTGGAAAGTGAACAGAAGTATAACGGATTTGGTGTTTCAGCATGCGCGGTATGTGATGGTTTCTTTTTTAAGGGACAGGATGTAGCGATTGTTGGGGCCGGTGATACTGCTGCAGAAGAAGCTACTTATCTGGCCAAACTTTGTAATAAGGTTCATATGCTGGTAAGAAGAGATGAATTCAGAGCTTCCAAGGCGATGCAGAACAGGGTTTTAAATACACCAAATATCGAAATCCATTACAATACAGATACAGAAGAAATTCTGGGTGATGGTAAGAATGTTACCGGAATACGGGTTTCAAATAACATAACCAAAGAGTCTGAAGTTCTGGATGTAACGGGATTCTTTGTTGCAATCGGACACAATCCAAACACTGAGATATTTAAAGGATGGCTGGACATGGATGAAACTGGATATCTGATCACTCAGCCGGATAGTACCAGAACCAATATTCCCGGAGTTTTTGCCTGCGGAGATGCTCAGGACAAACTATGGCGTCAGGCAGTAACGGCAGCAGGAACGGGCTGTATGGCGGCTTTGGAAGCCGAAAGATACCTGGCAGCAGCTGAGCACGGAAGTCATTGATATATCTCTTTAAAGAATAAAGTTTAATAGCCTCCCCCTTTGATGAGGCTATTTTTTTGATTTGGTACTAACAGAACAGACCTACTGAATCTGAAGATTTATTCTTTCTGTTGTATTATGCCAAAGGAACATTTATTTATTAAATTTGAGAAAGGGCGGATCATTTTTCGCTATTAAATCTTAATTGCCAGATTCCCGGTATGAACGTATTAAAAATTATATCTGCATTATTCTTTTCAGGTTTACTGATCTCCTGCGGAGAAGAAGAAAAACAGGCAGCAGTTAAAAAACCGGAAGTGAAGAAGATCATGGATCCTTTCCGCTTCCATAAGGCAATTGAAGTGAAACCCGGACTGACACTGGATATTGATAGCTGGGGCAGGGGGGCCGAT
>JBAZCD010000256.1:0-4006 GCA_041671205.1 Pedobacter sp. | reverse complement strand
TTCTACTCACCTGAGCTATCGGTCAGTAGCCGGGGAGCTGGATGGTAAGATCGTGGATGCCTGGAATATGGATCTTGATACAGATGGCAATCCTGAATTGTACATACAGGCAAAAGGTGAAGGTAAGGGCTCCTATCTGAATATGTATATTTATGAATATGGTGAAAATGGTTCTAGTCAGCAAATTCGTTTTCCCGATCTGAGTTCGTCATTAAAAGAGGGCTATCAGGGAAAAGACTCTATGTATATTAAAGAAGGAAAACTGATCCGGGAATTTCCTGTTTATGATACAAAGGATTCCACTTCGGCAAATGCGGCATCTGTCAAAAAGTTGGAATATACGCTCAGAAGCAACAGTCTGCAGTTTAAAGAAATTAAAGAAGATCAGGGAGCGGGTAAAAAACCTTAAGATTATTGATCTGTATCCTCAAACTGTTTATACAGGCGTTCCAGATTTCCGATCATTTCCTCAAGTTTAGCTTCCTCAAGTTTAATATAGGTTCGCATCAATACAAAACATAATGCGATCCAAAGGAAGGTGAATGAAATTACCATAATAGTGATCCATAGGGAAGTCATAAAGGAGATCTCAATAAAATAGAGAATGAATCCTGCAGTGAAGAATATAGAAAATACTTTGTACTTTCTGGTATTGAAAATATAACGGTCGTGTTTATATTTTTTGAGGTGATTAATATAACATTCAGGCTTATCCAGCAGTTTATCATAATTTATCCTGCGGTAATTGCTGATCATCGCAAGTATATAGTAAATGCAGCAAGTAATAAATATGATCATTGCCAGATGGGTGGTCCACATTGTAAACGGACTCGCTATCCAAACATAGATGAGTACCGCAACGGCAATCCCCATGCCTATCATTTCGATTAATAATTTACTTGCAAGACCATTCCTGGTCTTTCGTACATTTTTCAATACATCTTCGTGACTGACTTTCGGCAGTGCAACCTGGTCATGCCAGATACTCTTCAGTGCTTCAAAATCTTTCATGTCTGTTATATAATTCAGTCAGTTTTTGTTTAATACGATGAATTTTTACTCTTAAATTTCCTTCAGAGATGCCCGAGATCTCGGCGATCTCCGTATAGGGTAACTCATCGAGTACCATTGTAATGATGATACGTTCATTTTCTTCGAGTTGAGCAATGCATTTATAAAGAGTAGAAACCTGCTCATTTTTATCCGAAACATCTTCGCCTTTGGTTTCTATAATGGTATCGGTGAGCTCTTCTTTTGCCTGCCTTTTCTCAACTCTAAGGTGGGATAAACAGGTGTTGACAGCTATCCGGTATATCCAGGTAGATATTAAAGCCTGATTCCTGAATTTATCCAGGTTTTGCCATACCTTCATAAAAGTCTCCTGCATCAGGTCGTTGGCGGTTTCATCGTCACCGGTATAACCATAACACAAATGGTAGATCTTTTTAGAATTGGCCTGAAAAATTTCCTTGAAAAGCGCTTCCTTGCTCAAACCGTTTAATTGATTTAATATATAGACTGGGGTCCTCCAGTTTTGTTACAAATATTGGCTTTTGTTCACCCAGCGGGTTTGTTCTGCTGCTTTTAATACAATTGTTTCGAATTCCTTCTGATAATCAAACTGCAGGTCTTCGTGCAGTTTAGGTATCAGCTTAATGATTTTTTCAAACTGCCGGGTCAATAATCCCTGCAGGGGTTTATGACTCGTTTTTAGATCTGCAAATTTTAAAAAATTAGAACAAAACCAAAGTGCAAGTTCCGTTTCTACCTCCCGTGATGCGGTATATTTAGCATAACGGTTAATTAGCCGGATAATTTTGCGCATGCTTTTGGTGCTGTAATAATAATGCTTCTGCATCGTTTTAAAATCATCCATCAAAAAACTTTTTACCTGTTCTGCATATTCCATAGGTGCATGGGCATCAAACAAAAGATAATTCAGCAACTCCTTATTCTCTTTCTTATACTTAGCCAGCCGCAGGCATAGATCTGTTAATTCATGCACAGAAAGGCCTGCCAGCTCTTTTTTCAGGTCACTTAGTTTCTCAGGCTTCATCTTATGCTTTCATTTGCCGGGTAAATCTAATTAATTACTTTTGTTCGATATACTAACCACAAACCATGAAGTTTAAAAATTTCGGAATCATTGCTTTTATTGCAATCTCATTTTCTGCCGTGCTTACTTTCCTGGACTATTATCATATTCTGGCTGTTCCAGAATTAGCGCTGATGTTTTCCAGGTGGCTGGCTATTGCAGGATTGTTTTTGTACGGTATTAAAAAGAAGTCACTTACCACCTGGATACTGATCTCCATGGTGGTTGGAGCTGAGATCGGGCATGATTATCCGGAAATCGGAATCAAGCTGCAGGTTCTAAGCAAGGTCTTCCTCAAGATGATCAAAACCATTATAGCACCTTTGCTTTTTGCTACCCTTGTTTATGGGATAGCGGGTCATTCAGATCTGAAACAGGTTGGCCGGATGGGCTGGAAATCAATTCTCTATTTTGAGGCTGTAACCACTGTTGCCTTATTTATAGGTCTTGCAGCAATTAATATTTCGAAGGCCGGAATGGGAATCACCATGCCGGTGGGAGCCCATGAAGCGCTGGATAAAGTGCCGCCTCAAACTTTTAATGATATTATACTTCATATTTTCCCTGAGAATATCGCTAAATCCATTGCCGAAGGCCAGGTCTTACAGATCGTCATATTCAGTATCATTTTTGGTATTGCGCTGGCAATGGTTCGTGAAGATAAGCGCCAGCCTATGCTGAAAGCCGCTGAAAGCCTTTCGGAAGTGATGTTCAAATTCACTAACCTCATCATGTATTTTGCCCCGATCGGTGTTGGTGCGGCTATCGCCTATACTGTTGGACATATGGGGCTTGGTATCCTGTTGAATTTGTTCCAATTGCTTTTGACTCTTTATGTGGCCTTATTTGCATTCCTGCTTGGTGTTTTGCTGCCGATCGCTTTTTTCGTTGGTGTTCCGGTCAAAAAATTTCTTCAGGCTATTGCTGAGCCGGTTTCGATCGCTTTTGCCACAACCAGTTCGGAAGCGGCGCTTCCAAGGGCAATGGAGGCCATGGAGCGAATTGGTGTGCCACGTAAAATAGTTGCATTTGTGATGCCCACCGGATATAGTTTTAATCTGGACGGAACAACCTTATATTTGTCGCTTGCTGCGATCTTTGTCGCACAGGCAGCCGGAATGCCCCTGACCTTCGGCCAGCAACTACTGATTGTATTTACACTGATGTTAACCAGTAAGGGTGTTGCGGGAGTGCCGAGGGCCTCACTGGTGATCTTATTAGGTACTGCGGCTTCCTTTGGGATGCCGGTATGGCCAATTTTTATTATCCTTGGTATTGACGAACTGATGGATATGGCCAGAACATCGGTCAATGTGGTAGGAAATTGCCTGGCAACGGTGGTTATAGCCAAATGGGAGGGAGAATTCAACCCGCCTGCAGAATTGAGTGCTCCGGATGAGAAACGTATCCATAATCTGGAAGATCAGGCAGCACAACATTGATTGAAATTTTAATCAGGGCAGACGCTTGTTTGTCAAAACATCAAAATTATGAGTGATAGAGGGAAAAAGATATTCTTAGCAATTTGTATAATTACTCCGTTTTTATTGTATACGGTGTATTATTATTCCATTATGGTGAAGAATGCACCATACCGGTTTTCTGATTTTGAATCCATTACATTTAAATATGGATTGGGAGATAGCATGATCAATCAGTATTATTCCAAAACCGGAGAGTTTCAGTATGTGAACCAGGATGATTCCCTGGTAAAAACTACTGTAAAACTTAAAAAGGATGATCTTTTGTATCTGCACCGTAAAGCAGCCGAGTTGGGTTTCTGGAATTTTCCGGATGAACTTTCCGGAGAAAATAACCCTGACAGAAGCAAGAATTCACCGCGGTATTATATTGAATTCAAGTATAAGGATAAGACCAAGCATGTGCTGTATGATATTTCATATAATCAAG
>JBAZCD010000255.1:0-5023 GCA_041671205.1 Pedobacter sp. | reverse complement strand
TGCAGTGCCAATAGCAACAGCAAGTGCATCAATTCCAGTCTGCTGAACAAACTCTAATGCTTCCTCGGGGACCGTAAGAAAATTTTCACAATCGATGGTCCCTTTTGGGAGCAATCTTCCGAGTTCTGCCTCAACAGAAATATTGTGCATATGGGCGATTGCTACAACTTCTCTGGTCATTTGGATATTCTCTTCCATGGACAGATCGGATGCATCAATCATTACTGAGGTAAAACCATATTGTACTGCTTTTTTAACCTGAGAAATGGTTCTACCATGGTCGAGATGCAACACAACTGGAATATTAACATTTTCAGCCATAACTTTAACCAGTGCGGCCATGTCGCGTGCTTTATCATCGTTAAACAACCGATTAAATATTTGTATAATAACTGGTAGGTTTTCTTCAGAAGCACAATCAATTACTGCTTTTAGGCTTTCATAATTTCCGATATTAAACGCACCTATGGCGATATTCCTTTCTTTCGCAATTGCCAGGGCATTTGCTAGGGTAACTAATGGCATATTTGTTGTTATTAAGGTTAAATTATTGCTTTACTAAAAATTTATGTACTTCATCAGCTGATGGAATACCAGTTCTTCCACCGAATTTCATACATTTAATAGCAGCAGTTGCGCTCGCAAATTCAAATACCCGATCCAGGTCCCAACCCTGAATATATGCATAAGCGAATGCTCCGTGGAAAACATCTCCAGCTCCGGTGGTATCAACTAGAGGAACATGAAAAGCATCTTTTTTAATAGTCCCGTTTGGGGTCACGGCAAACACCCCATTTATACCGCTGGTTACCGCTGCAATAAGACATCCCGTTTTAAATAATTTTTCAGCTGCTTTTTGAATGTTATTTTCACCTGTATAATGACTCGCAAAATGTTCCGATGCAATACAGATGTCAGCAAGCCCAATCAGTATATCAATATCCGGAAGCAGCGTTCCGGCATCAAGAGAAACGATAACATCGTTGTCTTTGGCTATACATGCGGCTTTCACAGCGGCTTCCATATTATGACCATCGAGATGCAACAACTTCAGGGAAGAAATAAAATCAGGATCAACCTGATCTGCGTCCAAAGGAAGGTAAGTTCCTTTGGACCATGCAATGCTTCGCTTCCCGCTTTCTTTTTCAATCCAGCAAAACGCAGCCGGTGATTCTTTGCCGGTTTTCACCTGAATATGCCGGGTATCTACATTTTCCTGGTTAAGTCCCTGAATAATGGTCAATCCACGGTCATCACCTCCAACTGCCCCGATAAAAGCAGTTTTTGCACCAAGCCGGGCTGCTGTTACAATAGCTGTAGCTGCAGGTCCACCTCCTTGTACCAGATTTTGGATGATTTCGACTTTCTCATCAACAGGAATGTGAGGCAATATGCACAAATAATCAAGTCCACAAAAACCAAGCCCAGCAATATCTATATTTCTCACAGTTTTGTCTTCAGTAAATTTTCACATTTAATTACCCAATTGTAATTATCATCAGGCCTTGATAAGAAATACCTCTTTTCGCCGGCCATCATCCAAAGTATGTACATAGAATCAACGGGCGATGTACCAGCCGGATGGTAACCGTTGGGTAAAATGGCTGTATCGCCATTTCTCACCAGATAGGCATCATCCCTCGATTTATCATCCGTATAATTGACCTGTATCCCGAAGCCCGTTGAAGGATTTATCCGGAAGTGATAAACTTCTTCCATATCCACTTCTTCCGGGAAAATATCATGATCGTGCCGGTGAGGCGGGAAAGCCCAGTTTCCGGCAGGTATGATTGTCTCGCCAATAAAAAGGTTTTCTGAATTGACTTTCTGGTCGATTATAAAATGTGCTTTTCTGGTCCAACTTAAAACGCCGAGGTTTATTTCAGTAACATCATCCGGCCCAATCAAAACCGGGGTCGATTTTAATATGGATCCAGCCGAGCAAATCCCGATTTCAACTTCAGTTACCGCTATTATTTTGTAGAAAGTATTACATGGCAGGTAAACCGCTGTTGGTTTTCCCGAGAATACATCTTTCCGTCTGCCTATATGTTCATAACTAAAATCATTTCCAGTTATACTGCATGTCCCGGATAAGATCACAAAAGCAGACTCATTTGATTTCGTATCACCGACGTATGAGTTTCCGGGCTCCAATTTTAATGTATCAAAAATCAGTTTTTTCAGGCCTGATTCTCCTTTATCAACGACATTGGTAAAGCCGTAACCATTTTGATATTTTTTTAATAAGCTCATAACCTTTTCTTTTTTATGATTTCATCTTAAATTTTCCCCGAATTCGAATCAATTTCTTTTGTGAATATCAACTAGATGAGTTCGGCTATAAATTCAGCAATATCAATGGCTTCAACATCAGAAGGATTTCCAATATTATTTTTGGCAGTAGCAGATAAGGTAACTATTCTTTTTGCAGGAATATCCCTTACCAATACCCGGATCTTTTCACCAAGTGTTGCTCCCTGAGTGAATATTTGATCGTTGAAAGTAAATGCGGCTTCGCCTGTTGAAAGATGCTTCTCATGATTCCATTTCAGTTCCACGAAATTTTGCCCTGCTGAAGATTTTATTATTTCTCTGGGAGCTTCAAACACATTGTTGAATCGTCCTAAAAATTCAGAATCAGCCAATGTGATTATCTCATTTGTTTTAGCGAGCTTCAGACTACCAGATTTTATAAAATCGGCCAGATATTCAGTAAGGTGAACGATTTTTACATCCGGATCAAATTTAAATCCCCATTCCGGATAGTCGTTCTTAAAAGCATCATAAGCCAGAGGATCTGAAACTACTACGGTTTTACTCCCTGAATTTTTTATCCTTTCATAGATTTGGCTGGCTTTCGCAAGAGCTTCCTCATGGTATCCGAGCAAGTCAAGAATCTTCCCGCTCAATGGCTCATTTTTCAGAAGTGTATAGGAGAATTTTAAGTGGTCAAATATTTTTATTACCGCTTTTGCGATTTCAGGATTCCTGAAATTTATTTCAGGCCCCATAAAGTAAATAACATTTGCCTTTTTTTCCTCTATTGTTTGAGAAAATGAAGCTGACTTCTTAATGTGGTGCGGATTGCCATTCTCAAGAAGTGAATTTTTTATTGATTCAACTACTTCAAGCGCCATTCCCCTTTGGACGATATCCTTTCTGGCGAATTTGATCAGCTCAGGTATATTATATCCACCTACATCGAAGCCGGCACACCAACTCTTGCATGAACCACACAAAAAACAATTGTAAACAGCTTCAATGGTTGCTTTATCATATTCCCTTTCTGCCACATAAACACTTTGCAATAGCATTGCTCTGCCCCTTGGGGTGTCTGACTCCCTGTAACTGATAAATTCTGAAGGACAAGACTGCCTGCACATCGGACAGTACCGGCACGCTTTAATTGTATCTAAATTATTTTTCGATATTGATGTCATATTGCTTTTATTGTTTTCTTATTTCTTGCGCGTATAATTTGTTTTTTAAAGGTCGCATGGAATACCCAAATATTCATTTTCGGTTGGTGTGAATATTTCTTCATGGGTATTTCATTTATACTCCAAATCCTAACTTACCAGGATTCATAATTCCATTAGGATCCAGCGATTTCTTCAAATTCTTGAGTATTTCAAAAGAATTCCCATATAACTCCGGAACAAGCCTGCTTAGTTTTAATCCGATTCCGTGATGCTCATTCAATACACCACCTGCATCCATAGCTGCCCTCAATGCATCATTCCATATACTGTTATGCATATAAAGCATTTCATGTGGGTCGTCCGGTGGAGTTTCAATAATAAACCGTGCATATAGCATACAGCCCCAACTAAACCAGTGCGAAAAGTGTCCGATAAACCTTGCCTGAGGGTGTTTGGTTTCGATAACATTTTTCATGGCATTAAAAATATTTTCTATATTACTGTATGTTGCAACAGTATCTAACGTGCCGAAACATTGAGGCAAGCTGAACATATATGGTGGGAAAAAGAATTTATATCTGCTATTCCACCATTGCTGGCCTAATTCTTCGCCCAAATCTTCACCATCTTCTTCATCAGCAATTTCTCTTGCGTATTTCAACTGCATATCCACCATTTCTTTCCTGCCATCAAAACCATAAACAAGGTAAACCCCCTCTTTGTCAATTCCAAGTACTTTCCTGATAACTTCCTTTGTCTCCTTCTCGCTATACAATCGGATTACAGCTGGCTGAAGTTTCTCTGTCATTAACCTTTGACCTACCCGTAGACCGGTGGTTAAATCTTTAAAAATAAATGCCCTGAATTTCCTTACTTCAGGAATATGGTTAATCGTTAATGTTACTTTGGTAACGACACCCAATGTCCCTTCAGAACCAATAAAAAACTGGTTCAAGTCCGGGCCACAGGCTGTTTTTGGAACAGGAAGGCTTTTAATGATCTCACCTGTCGGAAGAACAATTTCCATATTGACAATCATATCTTCCAATTTACCATACTTGGTTGATAAGACACCTGTACCCCTATGGGCAATAAAACCTCCTACCGTAGCACAATTCGCTGAAGCAGGGTCGTGCATGGTTGATAGTCCATGCTTTTCAAGTTCCCATTCCAGGTGTTGCATGATGATTCCGGTACCAACTTCCACTGTCATGGAATTTTGGTCGATACTGAAGATTTGATCCATCCTTTTGGTATCGAGGATAATCCCTCCGAAAACGGGAAGTGCGCCTCCCTGCGAACCACTTCCTCCACCCCAAGTCGTAACAGGGATTTTATAGTTATTTGCAATTTTTAAAATTCTTGAAACCTCCTCAGCATTGGCCGGATGCACAATAAAATCAGCTGAGGGACGGGTCAAATCCCTGCCTTTTTGGCGATCATGCCACATCTCAGGGATCCAAAAATAATCAACGGAATAAACCTCTTTGTCAGAGGACTTGATTGACACATAATCCTTACCCACAATGTCTTGCAATTCGAAAAGGACCATGTCGAACATGTAAGATTTTTGTTCTAATTTCATTACCGATTCTCCT
>JBAZCD010000254.1:0-5031 GCA_041671205.1 Pedobacter sp. | reverse complement strand
TGAAGAAGGGAGTATGACGTCCACCTTCAGCTTTTGATAATACATAGATCTCAGCTTTGAAGTCAGTGTGCGGAGTTACTGAACCTGGCTTACAGATAACCATACCACGACGGATATCAGTTTTCTCAATACCACGTAACAATAAACCAACGTTATCTCCAGCTTCACCTCTGTCTAATATCTTACGGAACATCTCAACACCTGTAACAACAGATTTTAAGTTTTCAGCTCCCATACCCAGGATATCAACCTGCTCACCTGAATTGATAATTCCTCTTTCAATACGTCCTGTTGCTACAGTACCACGACCTGTGATCGAGAATACATCTTCAACCGGCATCAGGAAAGGAAGTTCAGTCAAACGCGGAGGAATTGGAATGTAGCTATCTACAGCATCCATTAACTCCATGATCTTTTCAACCCATTTTGGATCTCCGTTAAGACCACCTAATGCAGAACCCTGAATAACAGGAATATCATCACCAGGGAATTCATAGAAGCTTAATAATTCACGGATCTCCATCTCTACTAATTCAAGTAATTCAGGATCGTCAACCATGTCAACCTTATTCATAAATACAACCAATGAAGGTACACCTACCTGACGGGCAAGAAGGATGTGTTCACGAGTTTGTGGCATAGGACCATCAGTAGCAGCAACTACAATGATTGCACCATCCATTTGGGCAGCACCTGTAACCATGTTCTTCACATAATCCGCGTGACCTGGACAGTCAACGTGAGCATAGTGACGGGTAGCGGTTGAATACTCCACGTGTGCAGTATTGATGGTGATACCTCTTTCTTTTTCTTCCGGAGCAGAGTCAATTGAATCAAATGAACGTGCTTCAGAAAAGCCTGCATCAGATAACACTTTAGTGATAGCTGCTGTAAGTGTAGTTTTACCGTGGTCAACGTGACCTATAGTACCGATATTTAAATGCGGCTTACTGCGGTCAAATTTTTCTTTTGCCATTTTGTTTTATACTAATTATTAGGTTAATTTTATTATTGTTCTACTTTTAATACAATGCTGAGCCAACGATGGGACTTGAACCCATGACCTCTTCCTTACCAAGGAAGTGCTCTACCGCTGAGCTACGTCGGCTTTTAATTTGCTCTCAGGTTCATCACCTTTATTCATTCACCTTACATGAACCAAAGAAGGTAAAAAACCTTTGAGCGGAAGACGAGGTTCGAACTCGCGACCTATAGCTTGGAAGGCTATCGCTCTACCAACTGAGCTACTTCCGCTTTTATCCACCGTAGCTTCAGCGAAGGTGGATTCTATCCATCAACCTTTAGCTAAGTAGATTTCATCCACCAACCTTTAACTGGTGATTTATTTACCACAACTTCGCTATGGCACCCTCTGTCAGCCTGCGCTGAGGCTCCGGCTGACACAGTGGGGGGGGAAGGATTCGAACCTTCGAAACCGAAGTAACGGATTTACAGTCCGTCCCATTTGACCGCTCTGGAACCCCCCCAACATTTCCGAGCCTCCTATCGGGATCGAACCAATGACCTACTGATTACAAGTCAGTTGCTCTACCAGCTGAGCTAAGGAGGCGAAATGTATAAACCTTTAAACTATTAACCTCTTAAAGAACCTTTTCCACTCAGTGTTTGTTAGCTTTAACATTAACCCCCCTCTGAAATGGACTGCAAATCTACGAAAATTTAGAGTTGGACAAAATTTTTTACAAAAAAAAATCGGCAGTCATTCTGACTGCCGAAAAAGCCCCTAATAATTAGGAGTTTACGATTTAAAAAAATTATAAAATTTCATCTGCCGTACTCACAGCTTTATGATTACTCAAATGATCCCGCACCTTTTCTTTGTGTTTATCAAGCTGACGCCTCAACGACTCAATAGCCTTATCGGTTGCCTCTTCAAAACTCTTGCATTGTTCCTTGGCAAAGAGATCATTTCCGGGTATCGTCAGTTTTATTTCCGCGATCTTATTCGCTTCATCCTCCGTGTTCTCGAGTTTGAGATAAACATCCCCGCCAATTATCTGATCATAAAACTGATCCAGTTTGTCTGCTTTTTTCTGTATAAAATCCAGCAATTTAATGTCTGCTGTAAAATGGATCGATTGAACTCTGATTTTCATATAGCCTCCTTTTTGTTTATATAAAATTACGATAATTGTCCCGGATAACCGGAGATAATATGTTATAATTCGGTCAAATTAATTCATGAAATATCTATGCTTTTGGATGTGCCTGTTTATAAATAGATTTTAATTTTTCTACAGAATTATGGGTATAAACCTGCGTTGCCGCCAGACTGGAATGCCCGAGTAATTCCTTAATGGCATTCAGATCAGCACCCCTGTTCAATAAAGAAGTTGCAAAGCTATGCCTCAAAATATGCGGACTTTTTTTATCATGCGTGGAAACAGCTGACAGCACCAATTTAACAGTCCTGTATACAAACTTAGGATAAACATCCCTTCCGTTATCAGTAACGATCAACGCAGCTCCTTTGGTATCAAAGTTCTGATTTAATTTCTGACGTTTATAATCTGCAATCAGCTTTGACAGTGAACTATGAATGGGAATGATACGCTGCTTATTTCGTTTTCCCAATACCCTGATCTGCTGCTCATAAGAATCAACATCCCCGTCCTTCAGGCCGACAAGTTCTGCAAGTCGTATTCCGGTCCCGTAAAGCAGTTCAATAATCAAACGGTCGCGCAGTCCAGAGAAATCATCCCTGAAAACAAAACCGCCATCAAGCAGCTTATCCATTTTCTGTTCGGTGATGACCACAGGCAATCGTCCGGGTATTTTTGGAGCCCTGACATGAATCATAGGATTAGTTTCAATCCACTCATTCCTCTGAAGGAATTTATAAAATGAACGCAGACTCGATATTTTACGGTTAATAGTCTTTGCCTCATTTCCCTGATCCATTAATCCTACCATCCAGCCTCTCACCTGCTGATGGGTAATATTCAGCCAATCCGCTTCTTTAGCATCTATAAAATCAAGGAATTGACCAAGGTCTTTCTGATAGGCGGTAACGGTATTCGGGGAGAACCGTTTTTCAAATTTCAGGTATTGTATGAATTGCTCTATAAACATCAAAAACTATTTGCACATCCAATAAATTGAATATACAAATAGTTTTTGAATTTATCTAAAAAAAAAAATTAAACAGTTTCGATGTTTAATCCTTGCTTATAAATAGCTTTTTTAACCTGGGTACGGCGGGTGATTGATTTTTTCTCATAGGCCTGACGGCTGCGAAGTTCTCTTAATACACCGGTTTTTTCGAATTTCTTTTTAAAGCGTTTAAGTGCTTTATCTAATGATTCGCCGTCTTTTACATTAATAATGATCATAATATACAGATACCCCCTTTCGGTTTTGGACTGCAAATGTACAAAAAATATTAAAATATCATACCCACGGAAAAGAAAAACATATTTGGCAGAACTAAATCCTATAAAAGGAAAATAAATTCAGGATCAGACCATTTACAGCAAACAAAAGTATTCTGAAAAAGTAAAATAAAGAAAAGATCGGTATCGGGCCTGATTACAGATCCTTCTCATTATTTATTATTTAAGCAATTCCCTAGCTATAACTATTTTCTGTATTTCGGAAGTCCCCTCACCTATGGTACAAAGTTTTGAATCCCTGTAAAATTTCTCTACAGGAAAATCCTTGGTATAACCGTAACCTCCAAATATCTGTACAGCTTCTGTTGCTGTTCTGACACAAACTTCAGATGCAAAATATTTTGCCATGGCTGATTCTTTAGTCACATTTCTCCCGCGGTTCTTAAGATCTGCTGCCTGCATAATGAGCAACTCGGCCGCCTCTATTTCAGTGGCCATATCAGCTATCTTAAATGAAATTCCCTGAAAACTGGAAATTGGCTGCCCAAACTGATATCGCTCTTTCGAATAACTTACTGCTGCCTGAAGTGCTCCTTTTGCCATACCTAATGATAATGCGGCAATAGAAATCCTGCCACCGTCGAGTACATACATGGCCTGTTTAAAGCCTTCACCTGCTTTGCCTAACAGATTTTCTTTAGGGACACGGCAATGGTCAAAAATAAGTTCGGTTGTTTCAGAGGCTCTCATTCCAAGTTTATTCTCTTTTTTGCCATGAGTAAAACCAGGAGTCCCTTTTTCAATCACAAGCGCTGAAATCCCCCTGGAATCACCTTTCTCTCCGGTTCTAACCATTACAACGGCTAAATCACCTGACTTTCCATGGGTGATCCAGTTTTTTGAACCATTAACCACATAATGATCCCCATCCAGCACCGCTGTGGTATTCATGCCCAAGGCATCAGAACCGGTATTTGCTTCCGTTAAGCCCCAGGCCCCTATCCATTCAGCCGTAGCCAGTTTTGGCAGCCAACGAAGTTTTTGCTCTTCACTGGCAAAAGCCAGAATGTGTCCGGTACATAATGAATTATGTGCTGCTACCGACAGTCCGATGGATCCGCAAACCCTGGCAATCTCAGATATGACACTTACGTATTCAAAATATCCCAATCCTGAACCTCCATATTCTTCAGGAACCAGAACTCCCATCAAACCCAGTTCTCCTAATTTTTTGAACGTTTCTACAGGAAAAGTCTGTGCTTCATCCCATTCCATTATATGCGGGCGGATATGCTTTTCAGCAAAATCTTGTACCACTCTGATGATCATCTGCTGATTCTCAGATAAATTGAAATTCATCCCGGCTAATTCGGGAGCTATAATTGATTGCATAAAAAATTGGTTAGTTTACAAGTATAGCAATTATAGAGGCTTTTTCAGACCATAAAAATCGAAGCAGAAACAGAACAATCCGGTTTCGGGTTCAAATATTTAAAGGATACAGTTAAGGCCCCCGATAAGCACCGGATTATTTATAGGATACCAGGGTAATAATATTTTCAGAAACCGGAACAAGCTTTTCTCTTGCATTGAGAAAATCAAGGCTGATAACGAATGCATAGCCGGCAATCTTCCCATTTAATTTCTGAACAAGACGGGTTGCAGCGCTCACTGTTCC
>JBAZCD010000253.1:0-5032 GCA_041671205.1 Pedobacter sp. | reverse complement strand
TGCTGATCTGCAGGATAGCCCGGATGAAATACCGGAACTGTACAGAAGGATTGTTGAAGAAAAGTTCGATCTGATATCCGGATGGAAACAGAAACGCCATGATCCGCTTTCCAAAACTATTCCGACAAGACTATTCAATCTGGTTACCCGGCGGATGTCCGGGATCCATAACCTGCACGATTTTAATTGTGGCTTAAAAGCTTACCGCAAAGAGGTTGTGAAGAGCATTGAGGTTTACGGGGAGATGCATCGTTATATTCCTGTGATTGCAAAATGGGCAGGATTTAAGAAGATCGGTGAGCAGGTTGTAGAGCATCGTGCCCGTAAGTATGGTACTACAAAATTCGGTTTCAGCCGTTTTATCAACGGATTTCTGGATCTCTTGTCTATATTTTTTGTCGGTAAATTTGCCAAAAGACCCATGCATTTTTTCGGAACGATGGGTGCATTAAGTTTTCTTGCAGGTACCATTATCGCCTTATGGATCATCATTGAAAAGCTGTATCACATCACCATGCTTATCAAATACTCGCGGGAGATAGTAGATCAGCCCCTTTTTTATATTGCATTGGTGGCTATAATTGTTGGTTTTCAGCTTTTTTTGACCGGTTTTATTGCAGAGCTGGTCTCGCGAAACTCGCCTGAACGCAATAGTTATCAGATTGAGAAGACAGTATGATTTCCTTTTGTTCTTCTATTGAACGTCATGTAATTTTGTTTCCGGTATCTTTCTAATCAATTAAAATGTTTTTTTCAGTCATCATTCCGCTTTATAACCGTCCGCAGGAGATCGATGAATTACTGCATACTTTAACTCAGCAAACCTATCTTCAGTTTGAGGTTCTGATCATTGAGGACGGGTCGAAAATTGATGCGAAAGAAATTGTGGAGACTTATGCCGATAAGTTAGATATCAGCTATTATTACAAGGAAAATGCCGGACAGGGATTTGCACGTAATTATGGGTTTGAACGTGCTAAGGGTGATTATTTTGTTGTGTTCGACTCCGATTGTCTGATACCTCCTGATTATTTGGAAACGGTTATGAATTACCTGCTTGAACATCAGCTGGATGCCTATGGCGGGCCAGACGGAGCACATCCCTCATTCACCCCGGTGCAGAAGGCGATCAGTTATTCCATGACCTCTCCCTTTACCACCGGAGGGATCAGGGGGAATAAGAAACATATCGGGACTTTTCATCCTCGAAGCTTTAACATGGGTATTTCCCGCGAAGTATGGGAAAAAACAGGCGGTTTTATCCTGACCCGGCTGGGTGAAGATATCGAATTCAGTATCCGTATTCATTCGATGGGTTTTAAGATCGGACTGATCCCCGGTGCGATAGTTTATCATAAACGGCGAACTGATCTTTTTCAATTTTATAAGCAGCTGCACTTCTTCGGCAGGGCAAGAATCAATATTTATAAACACTTTCCGGCCGAGTTAAAGCTTGTTCATTTTTTTCCGGCATTTTTTACTATATTTTTGCTCATTAGTTTATTTTTTAACCTGATTGGACACGCATTGGCAGAATTATGTAATACCTTGCTTGCTGTTTATATTTTGTTGATATTTTTCCATTCATGGACAAGAAACAAATCAGCAAAAGTTGCATTTTTGAGCATAGCTGCTTCCTTGGTTCAGTTAACGGCTTATGGTATTGGCTTTATGCAGGATTTTTGGAAGCGGATTATTTTAAGCAAACAATAATATATGGATAAGACTTTGTCAGTGAGTGAGATATTGACGGATGCCTGGGAGCTGGCCAAAAAGAATATCTGGGTTTTTCGGGGCCTTACTGCCGTACAGTTTGCTTTCATCCTGATCGTTACGGCTATACTTACCGGCCTTTTCGGAGGTGCCAGCGGTGCTGGTGTTTTGATCCAGAACATTATTCTGAGCCTTTTCGACGCATTTTTCACTGTTGCATTTTATCAGGTGTTTTTTAAACTGATTGATGAGGATACCAATCCTGAATTTCCCGACTTTATACCTAATCTGGTTAAAGCGGTTAATTTCCTGATCGTAAAGCTGATTATTGGTTTGGTACTGGTATTTATTATCGCAATCATCAGTTCGGTTTATTTTTATAATAAGCCTGAAATTGATACCAGTAACCCATTTAGCTGGGATCTGCTGCCGATTTTTACCCTGATTGCCATACCATTCGTTTTTTTAACCATCAGGCTCTGTTTTGTAGTCTGTTTTATTGTCGACCAGGAATCAGGTTCATCAGAGTCAATCAGTCAGAGCTGGGCTATAACGAAAGGGCATTTTTGGTTCATCACACTGCTCTTCCTGGTGATGCTTGGTATCAACATTTTGGGTGCAATGGCATTATTTGTAGGTCTCTTATTTTCTGTTCCTTTTTCAAGCTTAATTCTGATCATTGCTTACCGTCATCTGGTGAATAATTATGCCGATGAAGAAGAAATCCTGCTTGAAGATTCAGAAGAGAATAATGGGAATTAAATCCTTTTTTGCACGGCCTCTGGCAGCTTTTGCTGTAAAGCAAATTAATAAATGGAAGAATAATCCAATAGCTGCCCAGGAGAGAACCCTTTTACACCTCATCCGGCAAGCCAGAGACACTGCCTTTGGTAAAGACCATGATTTTGCTTCGGTTAAAACATATGAAGATTTCAGGGCAAGGGTTCCCATTGCTGATTATGAGGAGCTGAAGCCATATATTGACCGGGTTATTCAAGGTGAGGCCGATGTATTGTGGCCGGGAAAACCTCAGTATCTGGCTAAAACTTCGGGTACAACTTCGGGGGTAAAGTATATTCCAATCTCCAAAGAATCGATGCCTGAACACCTCAAGGCTGCACGTAATGCGCTGTTCTGCTATATTCACGAAACCGGAAAATCGGATTTTATTGATGGAAGGATTATCTTTTTGCAGGGAAGTCCGGTACTCGAAAAAAAGAACGGTATTAATTTCGGACGATTATCTGGTATTGTGGCTAATCATGTCCCGGCATACCTGCAGAAAAACCGTTTGCCATCTTATCAAACCAATTGTATTGAAGACTGGGAAGAGAAGGTGGACGCCATTGTTGAGGAGACCCTTCATGAGGATATGCGGCTGATCTCCGGAATTCCGCCCTGGGTTCAAATGTATTTTGACCGTATCAGTGCCCGGACAGAGGGCAAAAAAATAGGCGATGTCTTTAAGAATTTCTCTCTGTTTGTGTATGGCGGGGTAAATTTTGAACCTTACCGTGCCCGTTTGGAAGAAAGTATTGGCCGTAGTGTGGATTCCATTGAGACCTATCCGGCATCCGAAGGGTTCATTGCTTTTCAGGATTCGCAAAAGAAGAAAGGCCTGCTCTTATTGCTTGATGCGGGTATTTTCTATGAATTTATCCCATCTGATGAATATTTTAATGAAAATCCTGCACGTATATCCCTGAAGGATGTGGAACTGGATAAAAATTATGCGATCATTTTAAATACCAATGCCGGTTTGTGGGGATACAGCATTGGCGATACCATTAAGTTTGTTTCTAAAGACCCTTACCGTATCCTTGTTTGTGGAAGGATTAAGCATTTTATATCCGCATTTGGCGAGCATGTAATTGGTGAAGAGGTTGAGCATGCTATTTTATCTGTTGCAGGAGAAGAGGGTGTTGAGATTACAGAATTTACTGTCGCCCCTCAGGTAAGTCCGGAGGGAGGAGGCCTGCCATACCATGAATGGTATGTTGAATTTGGCAAAGCTCCAAAAGATATAGATAGTTTCAGGCTGAAGGTTGATCAGGCACTGCAAAAAAGAAATACCTATTATTTTGATCTGCGGGAGGGTAAAATACTGCAGCCACTGATCATGCATGAGCTGGAGAAAGATGCGTTCATTAACTACATGAGGGCTCAGGGTAAGCTTGGTGGTCAGAATAAAGTGCCGCGTTTGTCGAATGACCGTCGGATTGCAGATGAATTAGATAAATCGATCGTCAGTTAGGCTCATATCTTTAAAAAAATTAATAAGTTAGTCGAATTCCTGATGGGCAGGAGTAGAATACAAAAATCGCATTCATTTGATGGGGAATAATTACAGGGGAGAAACAGGACAGAAGAACATTGCTATACTGGGTTCAACAGGAAGTATTGGTACACAGGCGCTGGAGGTGATTCGTCATAATTCCGGCCGCTTCAGGGCATTCGTATTGACTGCCAATAATAATGCTGAACTATTAGTCAAGCAGGCTCTGGAATTCAATCCGGAATATGTTGTTATCGGAAAGTTATCGAAGCTTGAAGAAGTTAAAAGTGCTTTAAAATCCACTGATATCAAGGTTTTATGTGGTACAGATGAGCTTTGTGCAACTCTTGAGCGGCCGGAAATCGCTCTGGTACTGACAGCCATGGTTGGATTTGCCGGTCTGATACCCACGCTCGCAGCCATTAAGGCTGGAAAAGACATCGCACTGGCCAATAAGGAAACCCTGGTGGTTGCAGGAGAACTGGTTACCGGTTTGGCGAAAGAACATGGGGTACGGATATTGCCTGTTGATTCCGAACATTCGGCTATTTTTCAGTGTCTGGCTGGTGAGGAACAAAATCCGATCGAGAAGATCTACCTGACGGCCTCCGGAGGGCCATTCAGAGGGAAGGACAGGGATTATCTGGCTACGATTACCCGAAAAGAGGCTCTGAAGCACCCCAATTGGGTAATGGGAGAGAAGATCACCATTGACTCAGCAAGTTTGATGAACAAGGGGCTGGAGGTGATCGAAGCAAAATGGCTTTTTAATCTGGATGTTTCCCGGATCGATGTTATTGTACATCCTCAGTCAATAGTCCATTCGATTGTTCAGTTCAGGGATGGTTCAATGAAAGCACAAATGGGTTTGCCCGATATGAAATTACCAATACAATATGCATTGTCTTACCCTGAACTGATAGAAAATACATTCCCGAGATTTAATTTCATGGATTTTCCTAATTTGAGCTTTGAGCAGGCTGACAAAAAGACGTTCAGGAACCTTGCTCTTGCATTTGAGGCTTTAAATACCGGTGGTAACAT
>JBAZCD010000252.1:0-5032 GCA_041671205.1 Pedobacter sp. | reverse complement strand
GGAGTTCCGCTTTCCTTGGCAAAACGAAGCAGCTCTGCGGTACATTCCCGTACCTGCGAAACACTTCCGGGAGTGGATTCAATATGAGCAGAATACAGGGTCTGTATGGAATCAATAACCACCAGATCGGGCTGCAGAATTTCGATCTGTTTAAAAATATTTTGTGTGGCGGTCTCGGTCAGAATATAAGTATCAGAAGACGCAGTATTTTTCAGACCAGCCGCAGGCCCCAATCTTTCAGCCCGCATCTTGATCTGTTGCTCACTTTCCTCACCGGATACATAAAGTACTTTTAAACCCGGCAGATTGAGCGCAACCTGGAGCATAAGGGTAGATTTTCCAATTCCTGGTTCACCTCCGATCAATACTATAGATCCGCTCACTATTCCTCCACCCAATACCCGGTTCAGTTCCTTATCCGGAGTAATCAAACGATTCTCCTCAGAATAAACAATTTCATGAATTGCCGCTGGTTTATTAGAACGCTGGGTGCTGCTTGACCCGCTTTTCCAGTCAGGTACCGAAGCTCCTGCTTTTTCTATAATCTCTTCTACAAAAGTATTCCATTGACTGCAGGAAGGGCACTTACCTAACCATTTAGCAGATTCGTATCCACAACTCTGACAGAAATACGCGGAACGGGTTTTAGCCATGAGATAAATGTGCAAATGAGCAAATGAGCAAATGTGAAAATGCTTTCATGATTAATGGTAGAATGTGAAGATAGGCAAATGTAAAAATTAGTCATAAAAAATGTGCAGATGTAAAAATCCATCTGCACATTTGCTAATTTCCTAATTTGCTAATTATAGTTTAATCTCCTCTTCCTTGGAATTCAGAAAATGGAATTCAGTTAGGTAATAAGAAGGCACAGCCTTAACCCTGATCCATTTACTGAATTTGAAAAACCACTTCCATTGACTAGAAATAAGACCTTTGGTAATGTATGCTTCAATATAAGGATGCACACATAAAGTAACACTTTTCTCATTCTGTTCATTGAGAATGTAATTCAGGTTATTTTCAATATCATCCATTAAAATGATACTCGCTTTGATCTCTCCAGTGCCATCGCAGGCAGGACATTTCTCATTGGTTACGATATTCATTTCAGGTCTTACACGCTGACGGGTCAACTGTACCAAACCGAATTTGCTCGGAGGCAAAATGGTATGTTTAGCACGATCCAGTAACATCAGATCCTTGAGGTGATCAAACAACTCCTTTCGGTTCTGAGGTTTATGCATATCGATAAAATCAATAACCACGATACCACCCATATCACGCAAACGTAATTGCCGGGCAATTTCCTTAGCAGCTTCCATATTAATCATCAGGGCATTTTGTTCCTGATTCTCGGTATTTGCTGTACGATTACCACTGTTTACATCGATAACGTGTAAAGCTTCCGTATGTTCAACAACAAGGTAAGCACCTCCGGGCAGATTTACAGTGCGGCCAAATGCTGATTTGATTTGCTTTTCAATACCAAAATGTTCGAATATTGGCTCTTTACCGCGGTACTGTTTAACGATCTTTTCCATCTCAGGAGAGATCTCATGAACATAGGATCTGATCTCTTCAAACAATGCAGGATCTCCGATATGAATATTTGTAAAGTCGGTATTCAGAATGTCACGAAGGATCGTTGAAGTACGTCCCATCTCTCCAAGAATTTTCTTGGAAGGCTCGGTATGCGGCAGGCGGGTTGTAAACTTTTCCCACTTGTCGATCAGATCGAGAAGGTCTTTCTGTAACTCAGCAACACCCTTTCCTTCAGAAACGGTACGAATAATTACACCGAAATTCTTCGGCTTGATACTCTCTACAATTTTCTTCAGACGGTTACGCTCTGTATTACTTTTAATCTTTTTGGAGATTGAAATAACATCCGAAAAAGGGACAAGCACAGCAAAACGGCCTGCAATTGAAATATCTGAACTTAAGCGCGGACCTTTCGTAGAGATCGGCTCTTTGGCGATCTGAACGGGAAGCAGCATGTTCCGGTTCAGTATCTCTGAGACTTTACCGGATTTACTGATATCCGTTTCAAGTCTGAAACTATTGAGCAGTTTATCTTTGTAACTGCCATTCTTTACAATCTTTGTAAGCTTGAGCAGCGACTGAACCTGAGGTCCAAGATCCAGATAATGCAAAAAAGCATCTTTTTCATAGCCTACATCAACAAACGCAGCATTTAATCCGGGCATAATCTTTTTGATCTTACCTAAATATATATCGCCAACAGCATAATTGTTGCTGACCTGCTCTGTGTTTAGTTCTACGAGTTGCTTGTCTTGCAGTAAAGCAATAGTAACCCCACTAGGGGATGAATTGATAATTAATTCCTTTACCAATGGCTAAATTTAAGACACCGGTTAAGAAAACCGGTATACGTTTAAAACAAGGGAATAAATAAAAACAAACAAATGCTTTAAACCTCCGGCGCAATTAAGCGGGAGGTTTAAATATTTTAAGAGTCTTCCAGATAACCTGATCATGGAGACCAGATTAAAATCAGACTATTTTTTCTTATGTCTGTTTTTTCTTAAGCGTTTTTTACGCTTGTGAGTAGCCATTTTATGTCTTTTTCTTTTCTTACCGCTTGGCATAATGTTGTTTTTTAAAATGTTTTATAATCTAATTACTTAATTCGTTTATTTTCCTGTCAACAAACTTGCTCATGTTTGGATCAGCTGCGATCTCTTTGGTTTTCAAATATGCAGCAATCGCATCAGCCTTCATATTCATGTTCTCATAGCTTGAAGCCAGATAGAACCATGCTTCGGCACTTGGAGCCTTAGCAATAACCGTTTTGAAGCGCTCAACAGCCTTGTCAAACTGACCGGATTTCATTGAAAACAATCCTAAATTTAAATTAGCTTTCAAGTTCTCAGGATCCTTTTTCACCACCTCCAGTAATAACTGTATCCCCTGCATAGGATTAGGTGTACCTGTAACGTATGCTATTCCCAGTCCGGTTTTAACTTCCAGGGTATTCGGTTTAATTTTATCAGCTTTCTGATAAGAATCAATGGCCTTCTGAACCAGGGCAGGCTGAACTAATGTGTCCATACTTTGCTGATAAGCATCAGTAAACTTATCTGCAGCTTTAAGCCATGACTCAAACGCAGGTTCTTTTTCTGCAATTAATTCATAATAAAATGCTGCAGGCGAAGACTGATTTACGTCATCCCATTGCTGAGCAAGTTTCTTCTGAATACTTAGCTTATCACTTTCAGACGAGCTTTTTAATTCTGCTTCCAGATCACTTACCTGCTTCTTCAAACTCGCATTTAAGCTTTCCCTGGCAGTTTTAGAAATATCATCCAATGAAACTGCTTTAACCTTTGCCGCCTGAGGAGGACCGGATGCATTTGAAGCTCCCGCACCTTCATTCGGTTTAACCAGTCCCTGAATATCCAATGAAAGCATCAGGCCCATCAGTACTACTACTGAACCTACAACGACAATCTGCTTTCTGTTTAACATTCCCGGTTTAATAAATTAAGATTTATTTATTACCGCTTTTTACTTTCTCAACAAAAACCTTGGCAGGTTTAAAGCTTGGAACGAAATGCTCAGGGATAATAATTGCTGTATTTTTAGAAATGTTACGAGCAGTTTTCTTTGCTCTTTTCTTTACTACAAAGCTTCCAAAACCTCTCACGTAAACATTTTCGCCATTTACCATCGAATTTTTAACAACTTTGAAAAACGCTTCTACAGCTTCCTGAACATCTACCTTCTCAATTCCTGTTTTGTTAGAGATCTCTGTAATGATTTCTGCCTTGGTCATATCTATTTTCTTTAATTTTTTGTTCTATTATACTCAACTGATTTGGGGTTGCAAAAGTATTGGTTTTAATTGAATTTGGGAAATAAATCTGCTTTTTTTTAAAACCAAGTCTCTATAAAACAAATAGTAAGGTATTTTTGCATTCTTAATTGAGCAAATATACTCCCTGTAAAATGAATTTTTCCGAAGAAATTATTGAATGGTATCAGACTAATAAAAGGGAACTTCCATGGAGAAATACAAATGACCCGTATATCATATGGCTATCTGAAATAATCATGCAGCAGACCCGTGTAGAGCAAGGAATGCCCTATTTTAATCGTTTTGCCGAAAAATACCCTACAGTTGAACATTTTGCTTCGGCCACCGAGGAAGAAATATTAAAACTCTGGCAGGGACTCGGATATTATTCAAGAGGCAGAAATATGCATCAAACTTCACAGGCAGTGATGGAGGATCATGCCGGTTACTTTCCGAAAAATTATGATGCCCTGATCCGCTTAAAGGGAATAGGTGAATACACTGCGGCAGCAATTTCTTCATTCTCATCCAATGAGGCTAAAGCTGTTGTCGATGGCAACGTCTTCCGGTTACTTTCAAGATATTTTGGCATAGATACACCCATCAACTCGGGCAAAGGAAAAAAGATCTTTACCGGGCTGGCGAATGAATTGATGGACCAATCTCAGGCCGGGATATTTAATCAGGCGATGATGGAGTTCGGATCGCTGCAATGTAAACCCAAAAACCCGGACTGCCCTTCCTGTCCTTTACAAACCTCCTGTGAGGCCCGTTTGAAGAACAGGATCCATGAACTACCGGTAAAAATCAAAACTCAAAAAACAAGGGAGCGATATTTCAATTATTTTCTGGCCATAAAAGACGATCAGATCCTTATAAATAAACGCAGTTCGGGTGATATCTGGGAAAACATGACCGATCTCCCTCTCTTTGAGACAGAAGCCCAGAGCGAAGTGCAGGCGTTGATCCAATCAGAAAACTTTATTAAGGCTTTTGGTAAACAGGTGCTGGTCCGCTCTGTTTCCAAACCGGTAAAACATATTCTTAGTCACCAGAAACTCTACACCAGTTTTATTGAAATAGCGGATTTTTCGGAAGATTTTCTATCCCATAAATCCTGGTACTTTGTTAGCCGAGAGGAGCTTGAAAAAATGCCGCAGCCTAAACTAATTTTTCAATTCTTCGAAAATTTCTTTAAATTGTAATTGAACC
>JBAZCD010000251.1:0-5064 GCA_041671205.1 Pedobacter sp. | reverse complement strand
TGGTTTTTATTAGAGCCGGGAATACATTTTGGAGTAAATTTCTAAATTATCTTAAATTTATATGTATGAAAAAACTGGATAATATTGATATGAAAGTCAAGTTATCAACCTTATGGATTGTGGTAATGGTAAATATGATATATGCTGATATTTTTTCCATTATTGTCGAACTTGTGAATAAAAACACGCTTGACATCCCGGGAAATGTTAAAACGATAATGGCTATTGCTGCGATAGTTACAAACATACCTATCTTAATGATTTATTTTTCGAGAGTATTACCTTATAAACTTAATCGCCGGGCAAATATCCTAGCTGGGATTTTGACAATATTTTATGTAGTTGGTGGAGGATCCCTTTCTCCGCATTACATTATTGTAGCTACAATAGAAGTAATTATACTACTTATTATTATTTTTAGTTCATGGAAATGGACTACTACAGAAAGTGAATGAACAAGATTTCTTATGAATAGAAAATATATAAATGAAAAAATGAAACAAATGAGAATTCTAATATTCGGTACAGGAGTAATAGGCAGCACAACAGGCTGGCAATTGCAAAAACGAAACTATATTACGCATTTTGTCAGAAGTGATAAACTAAACAATTTAGAACTTAATGGGATAGATATTACATGTTGTGATTTAAGGAAATGGAAGAATAGGACATCAACAGTCAACTACATGCCTAATTTTATCGATACATTGAACAATATCGAAAACTATAATGCTCTTCTAATATCTGTAAAATCGAATCAGTTAATCAATGTCCTGAAAGAATACAATGAGTATTTTAAGAAGATACCTGTATTTATTATGCAAAATGTAGGACTTAACGACTATGATGAAATAGAAACCTTACTTGGGCAGAATGTATCTTTTTTATACCCCTTTATTATGGGTGGCGGTAGGAGCGGCAATAAGATAGAATGTTCTATTTTCAATAGTTTTATTAACAGTATGGTTATTGGCAATATGAGAAGTGCATTTATTCAAATTGAGAAGGATATTTTCCGTGAACTGAAATTTAGCAAACTGCAGCCGTCATATTCAAAAAATATCGTTGCATACCTGAAGCTCCATTATGTTTGGGCTGCCTGCGCACTTGCTTCATATTTTAAATGCACGAGTTATTCCGACTTTTGCAAAATCAGTGTTATTAAGGATTCATACAAGGCAATGACTGAATGCTTTTCTCATTTCAGGAAAGAAGGAATAAACAGCAAAACTATTTTTCCATATAACCTGTACCACTTTCCTTCAATCTTATTAGCTGTATATTCAAAAATACTTTATCAAAACGAGGCTATGAAAATAATGGTTGAGGGACATATAAAATCTTCACCCGACGAAATGGAGGTAATGTACAATACCCTTTATGATTATTGTAATGAATCGATTGATAGTATGAGAGTGTTTAAAGGATATAGATCCTATGTTGATAATTTCTTTAAAGGATAAGTTATTATGAATACCCATGAAAATATTTATGGCTTCAACCGAAAATAATTATGTGGCTATTCCATTTTGCCGATAAAAAACGAAATATAAACAAATGAAAGCAATTGTTTGTCCAAAATATGGGTCTCCGGAAGTTCTCCAGCTTAAAGTATTGGAAAAACCTGTTCCGAAAAACAACGAACTACTTATTAGAGTATATACTGTTTTTGTAGGCATAGAGGATCCCATGCAAAGAAAGGGCAGACCCTATTTCGGAAGAATTTTTGTTGGTTTAACCAAACCCAGAATTCCAATATTGGGTACTGAATTTTCCGGAGAGATTGAAGCAGTTGGCAAAGATGTAAAGCAATTTAAAAAAGGTGATAGGGTTTTCGGTGTCACCGGTGCCCGTTTTGGATGTTATGCCGAATATATGTGTATGCCTGAATCTGGTTTATTGTCAATAAAGCCACCAAATATAACCAACGAGGAAGCTGCTCCTGTTTGTGGAGCCTTGGCAGCATGGAATATGTTGAAAGCAATAGCAAATATTCAGAGCGGACAAAAAGTTCTTATCTATGGAGCTTCCGGGGATATAGGTTTGGCTGCCGTACAAATAGCCAAAGTGTTTGGGGCGGAAGTTACCGGAGTGTGCAGTTCATCCAATTTGGAAATGGTGAAATCATTGGGAGCTGATAAGGTAATTGATATTACACATGTGGATTTTACTAAAAATGGACAGACATATGATGTCATTTTAGATGCATCAGGTAAACCTTCATCTTTAAAGTTTAAGAATTCACTGAATAAAAGAGGTTTCTATCTGACTACTTATCCAACAATTTCAACTCTTTTTCAAACCTTTTGGACTTCAATGTTTGATAGGAAGAAAGTCGTGTTTTCGGCAACAGGACTCAAACCTGTTTCAGAACGGTTAGTCTTTCTTAAAGAGATCATTAAGCTTATTGTGGAAGAAAAGTTAAAAACAATCATTGATCAAAGTTTTCAGTTGGAACAAATGGCTGAAGCTCACAAATATGTCGAAAGAGGACTCGAAAGAGCCAATGTAGTTGTAACTATTTAGATACACCCGTAATCTGGATACAACAACCTGTAATTTGACTATTTACAATTTCTCCAAAGTTGATTTAATTTGTATCTGTATATTTTAAAACAGTCATGAAGAATATCGTTTACAAAGTTCAAACAATTAGCGAACTGCACGAAATCGCGGGTTTTGAAAAACCTAAACATCCGTTGGTTACAGTTATTGATTACTCTTATATTTTCATCCTGAATTAATACGAAATACCGCTCTGGGAAAAAAGATAAATGAATACTCTTTTTTCACCTACGCCGAAAACGAAGCCTTGCATCTTTCTGATTTGGAAAAACAAACACTACTCTCCATTTTAAAACAAATGGAAAAAGAATACAATACCAACATTGACCATTACTCGCACGACCTGATCATATTTTTTGGTTTTTTTATACTCCTTATTAAAACTTCACATTAGGTCAAAGATAAAAACAGCTATTATTTCTGCTTTAATTGTTTGGTTCATTGCCTATTTTCTGAGCAATGTATCATTGGTGGCATATGGATTTATGCCTGTTAAACTTGTTGTTATTGGTACAGTTTGGGGATTGGGAGAATTGTTGCTGGCAGGTATTGTCGGATCAAAATTGTATAAGGAAGTAAACATTGGTTTAAAAGAGGACATTGGCTTAAATGACTAAACGCCCACAAGCGGCCATAAAATCAGATATAAAGAAATCGTTTAACATGATTTTTACCTGTTAAACAACGAGAAGTAGCGTAATTACAACCAATAGGTTTCGTATTGTTGCTGATTCCGGAAATGAATTCATATAACTTTGCGGTATCGAAAAAACAAAAATAGCGTACCTATGGAAAACAAGATTATTGGCAGTAAAATTGCCGAAGCACGAAAGAAAATTAGCATATCTCAGGCACAACTTGCCAAATGTCTGTTTATCAGCCCCCAAGCAGTTGGAAAATGGGAACGCGGAGAATCATTTCCGGATATCCTTACTTTTAACCGGCTCGCGAAAATTTTAGGTGTTGACCTTAATTATTTTTCAGAAAACTTCCAATCCGTGGCCACTGAATCCGATAGTTATCGGATACCATCCGAAAAGCATCCGGTTAGCAGTCGGGAGAAAAAGCTAAGCTGGGACATGTCACTCGGGAACTGGGTGGACGCTGACTTTTCAGGCTTGAAAAACCTGCATAATAAATTCAGTTCCTCCAACATGCAGCGTTGCAGGTTTATCGGTTCAGAACTATCGGGACTTCTTCTAAAAGGCAATAATGTTGACAGCTGTGACTTTTCAGGTTCCGACATCAGCAGCAGCCACTTTCAGAGTTCAAACCTGGCCAACAATAAATTTAAGGACTGTTCACTGCAAGAAACTGAATTTTCAGAAAGTTATATCTGCGGCTGCGATTTCACCGGCGCCGATTTTACCGGAGTGGTGATTAAATCCGGTGGCCTGGAGAAAAATACAATTGTTAATGCTGTATGGAACCGCACCTCTTTTAATGCTATGCATATTGCCGATATGGTTTTCGATGGCACATTGGATGACTGCGCTTTTGAAAACTGTGCTTTTAAAAAGGTGACATTCCAGCATGCGACACTTATTAACACCTTCTTTAAAAACAAGAGTTTAAAAGGAATTCGATTTATCGACTGTCAAACAGATCGGATGACCTACGAGTTTCTGAAAAACGGGAAAGCAGACTTGAGTGGCATCACATTGTTAATAACATAAGAATAGGTCACTCCGGAAACTATTTTTTTTGCCGCAAAAACACAAAATAGAATTAAACAATCAAATTAAAATGGATAGCGAAATGGACAAATTCCAAAATAAATATCGCATACCATCGAACCGGAAACCCAATTGGGATACGGATAAATTCAATACTTAAGTTGAGTGAGCTGGGTCATCCGGACCAGGCTGCCCCCTTTCCCTCCGGTGATTCAATCGTTTTTTTCGGGTTATCGCCCGTGTTTTGTGTGACAGTCCGACAGATGCTAATCCCTTGATTTTCAAAATAGGTAGTTTATTTTATCCAGGAACTAATCCGGCTTTCAATCGGAAAGTATACCACTTCAACCTAACAGAACGGGGATAAATAATAAATGATAAATAAGTTTGATTTGCAATTACAACAAAGTAGATTTAACAGGTCAAATGAGCAGGCGGATAAGAAACAGTCAGGCTGATTGAATATTACCTAATACGGCTTAACCGATGAAGAAATTGAGCATGTAGAAGGGGTATCATTCGTAAAAAAATACAAACAAACAAAAATAGTCAGTACTTTAAAATTTAACGATCCCTGCAATTGTAATTATCCTTTGTATCGCACTTGTATCCATTGGATGTGGATTCAGTTTAATCAAGAATATAAATTTGAACAATTAATTATGGAAAGCTCAAAAATTCAATCCGAAGGCCAATTGAATACCAGTAAATTTGGCTTTTACATTTCGATGATTACCACAATTATAACCATTGTAACGTTTGCAATTGCAATAAACACACCACCTTTGTCGGGCCCTTTTTGTACCGGTTCCTGTTTCGAATA
>JBAZCD010000250.1:0-5065 GCA_041671205.1 Pedobacter sp. | reverse complement strand
AGCATGGCGAGCTTCTTGTAGAGTTGTTTAACGTCCTCTATCGAAGTACAATTAATAAAAAAGTTAGGTTTCATAAGATAGTACAATTATTACGGTGTGGCTCACCTTTCTATGCCTGATAGCGGAATTGCTTCAAGCTTTGAACGGGAACCAGCCATAAGGGCTGAATAAGTGCAAAAGGAAACGGAATAAATAGCGAAGCGGCTTTATGCCGTAGTCTTTTGCGTGGGCAGGGTCTTTGAGGGATGGCCAGCGTTTCAGACCGTTGGCTAACTTTGTGAAAATGTTTGAGCAAGTAAATAATAATTCCACTTACCCTTTTTGTTTTAATCCTTCTCTGCAGTAAAGAATAAAATGGGGGGAGGGCAAAGGAAAGTGTTCGCCCTTTTGAAGCGAAGTGGAGCTCTGGCCGGTCTTGGTTCTGCCGTAGGTGAAACAAGCCCGGACGGGAGCGAAACGAAGCGTAAAAATAGGCGGACTCTTTCCTGGCAAAAGGGTAGGGGTTTTAAGTTTGTAGTTTTTTCTACTACAAACTTAAATCTCCTTTTTAGACAAACATTCTTAGTCTTCTGTGTTTGGCTAAAAACCATGCGGTGGCAAGGACCTTATCCATACTTTTTTAAGATCCCGGAAAATTACCCGGGAAACCCGGCAGCTGGGTATTGTTCCTGGATTTTAATATCTATTATATCCTCATATCCTAATTACCACTCGCTCTTCTTCTTTTCCCCATTGTACTTGCCACGCTCTACCGTCAATTTGGTCAAGAAGGATGAAATTATATATGTTAGTTGTTGGATAAAGAAAAAATCTACCATTTTTTTCTTCGTCTTTATTTACCATAGAAACGTCCGATAGTGTAGTCTCAAATCTATAATCGCTTCCTTTTGTACTCCATTGAACTTGCCACATTTTTCCATTTCTTGTGTCCAATTTGATAAATGTGTACATATTTTGTGTAGCAAAAAGTCTATAAACGACTGCACTATCTGTTGAAATATTTTGAACAGGGACGACAGATGTACTTTGGGAAAAAATCGAAATTGTCGTCAAAACAAAGATTGATACAAAAAATAATTTTCTCATAATGATTCAAATATTAAGATTGTCTTTTTGGTTTGGTCGTCTTGCTGACCGCTAACTCAGTTATAAAGTTATAAAACATAATTCTATATCAGTCAATTGAACAAAAAGATTTACTCCTTCAAAGATCAATTTATTCAGCTGTAAACCGAAAAAAAATACCCCGAAGGGTATTAATTTTAAAGTTGACCTTCATCAGCAAAGCTTCTGTAGATTTCTCTTTCTGAGGTAAGAATTATGTGATCGAGTAGCTGAATGTCAAGAAGATTTCCTGCCTCTTTTATTTTCTGAGTTATCTTTAGATCGCTCTCACTTGGATTTTGATTTCCTGAAGGGTGGTTGTGAGCAACGATTATTCCTGAAGCGTTACCCTTGATGGCATATTGGAAGATCAGCCGAACATCAGTTACTGTGCCGGATAATCCTCCTTCAGAGATCGTGGTAATTCCAAGGACTTTGTTTGCCCTGTTGAGTAAGAGCATTTTAAAAGATTCCTTATGTTCAATTGTGGATTGGTTCCAAGAGTCGAAGAAGATCTTTTGTGCATCCCTGGAACATTTAACTGCAAGGCGATCTGATGGTTTAACTTTAGTCACGTAGATAAGGGAAACTTCTGCTACATGAAGAAAATCGATTGATTGCTGGGGAGATTGTGTGTTTTTCATAATGCGATAGATTAAAATTAAACAAAGTTTTTACTGCGCAGCTGCCAGCCAGAAGGACTAAATAAGTGCAAAAGGAAACGGAATAAATAGCGAAGCGGCTTTATGCCGTAGTCTTTTGCGTGTGGCGGCCTTTTGAGCGCCCGGCCAACGTTTTTAGGACTTATGGCTAACTTTGTAAAAAACTTGTTTATAGAGTGAGCCCTGAGGCGAACACCACTTCTGTATTATGATTTTAGTGTGTACCATTGTACCGCTCAAATCATGCATTAGCGCTGTGAAGGGTTTAGAACCCGGAGAAGCTTTTTCAGCTTCGAGGATTCCGAAGCGGAGCGGAGCCCGGAACATAGCGACACGGGAATAATTAAAGTTATATGATCGAAGTGAATACCGCTTCCCGGGGAATGCCCCTGGAGTGGAAAAATCAGTGAGCTTAACCATAGTTGGCCGGATCATATTGACCAACATAAGCCAGAGTTAAGTGTTTGTTGACTAGTTATGTATGTAAATTGTAATCTTACCGGCGGAATGTGGTCAATGAGCCCGGCTTTTGCACTAAAGTCAATGTGTTAGAATTTTTTAATAAGATTAATATTTTTCTGGGTTTCGCTTTCTTTCTCAAGCGAATCCCTTATTAATTTAAAACGCTCATTAATAACGGCTTTGTCTTCAATTAAAGTATACTCAATGTAAACGTATACAGAGTTCAAAAATGCAATAGCCGAAGGTCCAAGTCTATCATAATAATACTTTCCATTGTATGTTAAAACCAAATATTTTGATTCCCAACTACCTGATTTTTCATCAATATACGCTCCTTCAGGGGTAGCTGATCGTAAGCCTCTACCAATGTGAGTATTTAAGAATCCATCGAAATTAACATTCGGTTTTCCATAAAGCGATACTAGCAAATTATAGGAATCATTCATAGGAAAATCAGATAAAGTATAAGGTGCTGGATTTCTGTGCCCATTATTTATATCAATTACATCATTGACAATTATATCAGGATTGATTTTCCCCTGAGCCAGGATGACGGTTTGATAGATTTCAATACTTTTCAGCTTTTTATCAAGGAAAACCAGACTTAGCCTATCATAGTTATCATTGCCAATAATGTTTAAATCAGCACTAAAATTTACTGTAATAATTTTATTATAAAATTCATTTGTATCAATCTCAGCAGTTAAAAAATTTATTGATTCAAATGGCATATTAAACCGTAATCCTCTAAATCCATATATCTTATCAAGATTGTTTACATCACCCATTTGCGATATTAAGAAGCTCCTTCCGCTATTAGATTTTAAAAGAGAATCTATTCTAATTCGGTGATCTACCTTCTCGAGTTCATTATAAGTTTTGGGAAGCGATTTTAGATTATTGGAAATTGTCTTGGGTGCTGAATTGATGCATGATATTAATTGCATTATAATAAACACCAGAACGATTGATTTACAAAATGTTTTCATTTTTACAGGTTTTATTAAGTAAGAATTATTAATAATATTTTTCAGATATTTGTAAAAATTCTGAGAAGTATCTACTTGAAATCAATATTTTACAATCTCATCATCTACAGTATCCCAAACTTCAGAATGCAGTGAATAGTCAAACCATTCTTTAAACAGCTTAAATGTTCGAGTATCAACCAAAAGCTCTCCACAATTTATAGATGTACCTAATTGTTTTCGAAAAATGATATCATAATTTTTACTTAGCCAGACTTCCATGTCCTCAATAGTATCTAATGATGGCACTAAGTAGACAGCCAAGTCTTTATTCATGTCCTCTATATCTTCATCATCGTTAAAATTATCTTTGAATACTTTTTTCATTAAATCAAAAAAGGGTTTCTTGGGTTTAATCACGATTGCGGTCCGGTTAACATAACCCGTATCATCTGAGCTAAATTCCATAGTATTATAGTGACTAGTTTAATGTTTCTTCGGAGGATTGAGCTTTGTCTCGAGCTCATGAATCTTCGTCTCTTTTTCAAAGATTTTTTGAGTCATGGTAGCAATAAGTTGGTCTTTCTTTTCGATCTCATTAAATTTTGAAACCATGTCATGTTCAGCAGTATGAAGAGCGTTTCTTAATCGGACAAAACCCTTTTTACTTGAGATAGGATTTTGTTTTGTTACAAGAAAATGTACCTGTTGTTCCAGTGAACCAATCCTATTGTCTTTGGATCCAAGGATTATTTGCAATTGTTTGATCTGATTTTTAAACTCATCGATCGATTTATTTAAATCCCTACAGTTTTTTTCAAGTTCAACTATATAGCTGTTTCTTTTTTCTCTAGCAACAGATAGCTTAGAAATGGCCTTGTCATGCTTGCTGGTGTTACTTCTAATTTCACTTACCAGATTGATACTTAGGGTTTGTAAGTCTTTAATTTTGTCTTCATAACTGGAATTTAATCTCAACAACCTTTCTGTTTCAATGTTTTGAAACTCAATCTCAGTTTCTAATTGGTCAAGATGCTTGGTAGTATCAAAGTCTAAAGTATCAACGAACCTGAATTTAACTCTGACGTATGGTTTCCCGTCAAGATAAACCTTTGGTCCAGTCATGAGATTTTTATAATGTCGGGATTTCTCTATCTCTCCTTTTGGGTCCGTCTTTATTCTGAAAAGCTTTTTCAGTAAGTCAATCATTCCGTATTATTTTTAATGAACAAGCTCTTTAATCTGCGCATGGATAGCTCTAAAATTACTCTCTACATCAAATATAAAGTTACTCTCTGGCATGCTTACCGGCTCACAAGAAATGTTTTTAAATCGGGTATTAAATTCTTTGTTACTGCCTTCCACAAGGATCCCGCAGAAATGACCTACATCAAACTGCAGTATATCCTGTGGCTTAATCCTTTCACGTTCCTGAATGGAGAAATTCTTTGAAGTTCCTTCGCTTTTGCTGTTGGTAGTAATCGTGCTTGAGCTTCCTCGTGACTGTGAATGACTCTCAAAGTATTGATCCGTTTTACCAAATAGCTTACTCACATATTCTGCGGTCTTTTGGCTGCTAACCCTGCCGAAAAATTGATTATTCAGAAGGCTGATTATTACATCAGCGTTTCTCTGTCCGTATTGTGACACTATTTGTGAAAAATCCTGCGCAAAGAATGATATACTTACCTTATTGCTTCGTGCAGTTGCCGGGATTATCTCCAGCTTAGGAATGTAAAGCGTTGGAGCTTCATCCAGTAAAACTGCGCTATGATGCTTACCTGCCTGGTTCATCTGCTTTAGGGCTACTGTAATAATCAGACTTAACACAGGAGAATAGGTTTCGGGTATTATTGGAGAGTTCCCCAG
>JBAZCD010000249.1:0-5076 GCA_041671205.1 Pedobacter sp. | reverse complement strand
AATGAATGCTGCCTAAGAAATTCTCAATACTGAATTCAAAGCGCTTGTTTTTAAGCTTATCATCAATGGTTAACCTGACATTACTCAGATAGACCCGGTTTATCTTTTTATTGGTACCCTCGCCCTTTTTATCCTCAGCAGTCCTCTTTTTAAAGATATCTGTATTACGAACCCCATTAGTATCTGTAAATAAATAAATTTCACCATTCTTTATACGGATATCCTTAATGCTGGGCGAGCCGGTCAGGATCGAGAAAGCGTTGATGGCGATATATACATTTTTTGCACGAAGAAGGTCGTGTTTGTGCTTGTACCATAAACTATCCCGCAGGAGTACATTTTCAAGAGCTACAGATATCCCCGGAAATCCGCGGATCAGCGAGGGCTCCATTCGCTGTATACTGAGCGTACCATTCAGATCTTCATTTAGTTGTGAACTAATTGTTAGAAGCAGCTCTTTTTTATGAGTATAAACATAAGCCGCAACAACGATCCATAGCAGCAGGAAAAGGGCGAGTATGATCCCGCCGATCTTCAGAGATATTTTTAACCAGCGCTGCATTATTTAAAATTCAAATCCATATTTGGGAATTACCCGGTTTTATTAATACTAACATTCAATATAAACAAAACATGAGCCAGTAATATATCCCCCTGAAGCAATTACCAATTTATCTGAGTTCCGGATGGACTGAACACCCTTTTTTAACCAAATGGCCTGACCCTGAACAGAAAATAAAATTTTTAGCATAAAAAAAAGAGACTGTTTTTAATACAGCCTCTTCATTTAAAATTTTAACGGTTTAATTAATCTTCAAAATCGCAATCTGCAAATGCATTCAGGTTTGCTTTTAACTTAGCATACAGTTCCATATTTGAGGTACTGGAGATCACAATCACTCCGTTGGTTTTTGCAGCTCCGCTCAAATCAGCGGAAATAACATTCGTCAGAAACTTATTCAGCTGAACATTTATTAAACCTAAGTAATCATTTGTTCCACTGACAACAATATTCTCTGCTTCAACCTCTACTTCAAAGTCTTCATTAAAGTAAAACTCAACCGGAATTTTAGTACCGCTTCCGTCAGTATATGAACCTTTTAAAGTAAGCGGAATATTAGAAGTAGCCGATTTCTTCAGGACAAGCTTTAATTCAACTTCTTCATAGGTAGCATCAGGCAGTGTAATACTTCCCAGAGCCGGGCTCAGATTAAACAGATCAACATTAAAAGCTTGTTTAAGTTCATATTCAATCTCGGCGTTCTTGCTTTCTGCTTCAAAATCAATTTCACTAACGTTTATATTTCCCGAAGTCCACGTTAAACTTGAGTTTGAATTAATCGCAATGGTTAAACCACTCCCTGAAGCTGTCGGACCAATAGAAGCTGTAAAATTAGATGGTTTAACTTTATAAGAAAGTTTACCATCTCCGGTCGAATTATCTTTGGTACATGATGACAGAAGCAGTCCGGCAACCAGTATCACCGATCCAAAGTTTAATAAGTAGTTTTTCATTTTGATTGTTTTTAAGTATGACATTTAAATTGTTTTTAGGTATGATGTATATTGAAAATATATTCTTTAACATGAAGCAATACGCATAAATCACAAAAATGTTGCCAAAAATGAAAATATTATCATTTTAAGAATCTGAATCAGCAGCATCAATCAAAATTTATGTATAAAATCTGTACTTTTGCGGCAAATGATTGCAATAAATAACCTCACGTTCGAGATCGGTGCAAGGGCATTATACGACGAAGCGAACTGGCATATAAAACCCGGAGAAAAAATTGGATTAATTGGTGCCAATGGTACCGGAAAAACCACTCTTTTAAAAATTATTGTTGGTGATTATACCCCTACCAGCGGCACAATTTCTATGGCAAAGGATATTAAGATCGGATATCTTAATCAGGATCTCCTTTCCTACCAGTCTGACAAAAGCATTTTGCATGTGGCCATGGAAGCATTTGAGCGCCAAAACCAGCTGCATACCGAAATAGAAGCCATTCTAAAGAAATTAGAAACCGAATATACTGACGACCTCATCAATAAACTGAGCGATAAACAGCATGAATTTGAGGCACTTGACGGATACAATATTGAATACCGCGCTCACGAGATTATGGCGGGTCTGGGTTTCAGTGAAACAGATACACACCGTACCCTTTCTGAGTTTTCAGGAGGCTGGCGTATGCGTGTGATGCTTGCGCGGATCCTGCTTCAAAACCCCGATATCCTCCTTCTGGATGAGCCTACCAATCACCTGGATCTGCCTTCAATCAAGTGGTTGGAGACCTATCTTCAGGCCTTTGAAGGTGCGATCGTGATCGTATCTCACGACAGGTATTTTCTGGATCGTGTAGTTAAGAAGATCGTAGAATCAAGAAAAGGAAAGCTCATTCCTTATGCCGGAAATTACAGTTTTTATGTAGAGGAAAAAGGACTCAGGGAAGAGATCCAAAGCGGACAGTTTAAGAACCAGCAGGCAAAGATCAGACAGGAAGAGCGTTTAATCGAACGCTTCAGAGCCAAGGCAAGCAAGGCCAAAATGGCCCAATCACGAATCAAAGCTCTTGAAAAAATGGAGCGTGTGGATGATGTGGATGATGATAATCCATCTGTAAACTTCAGTTTTAAATTCAGCAAGCAATCAGGCAGGCATGTGGTACGTATTGAAGATCTGACCAAAGCTTATCCCGGAGTTCCGATCGTAAAAAACACAACTGCAACTATTGAAAAGGGAGATAAAATTGCCCTCATCGGTGCCAACGGCCGGGGTAAATCAACGGTGTTAAGGATTATTGCAGGCGCCGACAAGAACTTTACCGGAATGTGCGAAACCGGACATAATGTAACCCAGACCTTTTTTGCGCAGCATCAGCTGGAGGCCCTTCACCTGGAAAATACCCTCATTCAGGAATTACAGGCATTTGCTCCAAAGCATACCGAAACAGAGTTACGTTCCATTCTGGGATGTTTCCTCTTCACCGGTGATGATGTTTTCAAAAAGATCAAGGTGCTTTCAGGAGGTGAAAAATCACGTGTGGCATTGGCGAAAGCCCTTACCGCAGATGCTAACTTCCTGATTCTGGATGAGCCTACCAACCACCTGGATATTGCTTCGGTAAATATCCTGATCCAGGCCTTAAAACAATTTGAAGGTACCTTCATCGTGGTTTCCCACGACCGGTATTTACTTGATAATGTGGCCAATAAGATCTGGTTCATCGAAGATCAGGAAATTAAGGAATACCCCGGAACTTATGCTGAATACGAAGAATGGAACTCCAAACGAACCTATATTCCTAAAACCATAACCGAGGCTCCTAAAAAGGAAGAAAAGAAGGAAGAAAAACCTAAAGTTCAGACTGAAAATAAAAGCAATGAGCTGAAAAAGCTAAATCAGGCACTTCAAAAACTTGAAGAAGAGATCGCAGAGCTCGAAAAATCTGTTAAGGATGCCGAAGATGAACTGGCCAAAGTGGAAGTTTACAGTGATCCGGATAAACTTTCTGAAGCAAACAGACGTTATCAGCAGATGAGTCCGCGTTTACTGAAAGCTCAGGCTGAATGGGAACGCATGGCTGAAGAAATCATGGAACTGGAGGGGAAATAAAATCCCCTCTTTCTTTTTATCTTCAGGACTATAAATATTGATCACATGAAGAAACTTTCGGTTCTGCTTTCATTTTTGTTGATTTACGCAATATGCCCGGCACAAAAAAAAGTCCGGATTCGCCCCGCAGAGACGCCGCAAAGCACAATCAGGTATGAAAACCATATTTATATACCCGAAATCAAAACCGCAGAGTTTTACAGCCCTAACAAAGAACAATCCCTTCCGGTTTATATTTCAGGCAGTGGTGAAAGTCTCCTGTTAAGTTTCGATGACCTTCGCAGAGGAAGCCGGAACATCTCCTATTCCATCGAGCATTGCGATTCAGAATGGAACAGCAGCCGGCTCTCCCCTATGGATTATCTGGAGGGTTTCCCGGAAGACCGCATCATCGATTACCGCAATTCATTCAATACCCTGCAGAAGTTCACACATTACGAACTCAGTCTGCCCAACTTAACCATTAAGCCGAAGATTTCGGGCAATTACCTTTTGAAAGTTTACGAAGACAATGATCAGCGCAAACTACTGATCACCAAACGCTTTTTTGTGGTTAATCCGCAGGTTGGCATTGCAGCAGAGATTACCCGTTCAAACACGGTTGCCAACCGCGATCAGATGCAAAAGCTAAACTTAATTATAGATCACGGGAAAGTTAGTATCAGCAACCCCTATCTGGATGCAAAAGTAAGGGTAATGCAAAACGGAAGGCATGATAATGCTCAAACACTCAGCCGGCCGGCTTTTGTAAGGGCAAGTCAATTGGTATATAACGACATGCGGACCCTGGATTTCAGGGCAGGAAATGAATTCAGAAGGTTCGATATCCGCAGCCTGCGTTTCCGTACCGAAAGAGTAGGCAAAATTGAACAGGATACTGCAAACAGAGTTTATCTTTTGAACGATGGTGTAGAAAACCGCCAGGGTTATACCTTTATTTATGATGAAAACGGTGCTTTTTATATCAGAAATCAGGATGGGCGGGATAACAGAACCGACGCTGATTATGCTACTGTAAATCTTTCTCTGATAGCCCGGAAACCTGGCCCTAATGGCTCGGCCTATGTTGTGGGACAGTTCAACGATTATCAACTAACTGACAAACTGGAATACAATGAAGTCCAAAGCAGGTTTTCGGGAAAGATATTCGTAAAGCAGGGTTTATATGATTATCACTACATATGGCTTGCTGATGATGGTAAAACACGCGATGATGTGGTGTTTGACGGATCTCATTTTGAAACGGAGAACAATTACCAGATCTTCTTCTATTACCGTAAACCGGGAAGCCGTTGGGATGAGCTGATCGGCTTTACTCAGATTAATTCCGTGAAACGCTGATCGCTTCGCCAATTCGAGTAATAAAATTTAAGAAATTCTGAAGGAGAAAATAATATAGCGGTATAGATAATCACGCTAAGACGCAGAGACGCTTCGTTTATGAAATAAACGAA
>JBAZCD010000248.1:0-5077 GCA_041671205.1 Pedobacter sp. | reverse complement strand
CGATTTCCAATATTTCAACATTGCTTTTCAATGAGATATTTTTTTAATAAATAGATAATTAATCGCAAAAATATGTTATTTTGAATATTATTATGACCCATTATCAATTTTTTCCAGCTAAGTAATGGAAATAAACAAATCACTATTCGATAATTTGCAGAATTTTTTTGGCTTTGATAACTTTAAAGGTGATCAGGAAGCCATTATAACCAGCATACTTCAGAAGAAAGATACATTCGTCATAATGCCAACCGGTGGTGGAAAATCAATTTGTTACCAGTTGCCGGCATTGATGAGTGAGGGCACAGCCATTGTCATATCACCTTTGATCGCCCTGATGAAAAATCAGGTTGATCAGCTCAGAGCTTTTGGTGGTACAGACAGTATTGCTCATTTTCTGAATTCCTCTTTAAATAAATCAGAAATTACCAGGGTTAAGGAAGATGTGATAAAAGGAGAGACCAAATTGCTTTATGTAGCTCCCGAATCATTGACGAAACCAGAGAATATAGAGTTTTTAAGGGGTATATCCATCTCTTTTGTTGCTGTAGATGAGGCACATTGTATATCAGAATGGGGACATGATTTCAGACCCGAATACCGCAGGATCAGGCAGGTAATTGATAATATTGGTGATCATATTCCAATTATTGCCCTTACCGCTACCGCAACTCCAAAGGTTCAGCAGGATATTCAGAAGAACCTGCAAATGAATAATGCTTCGCTCTTCAAATCCTCGTTCAACAGGCCTAATTTATTTTATGAGGTACGCGCCAAGCGTGATGTCATTAAAGAGATCGTCAGGTATGCAAAAATGAACTCGGGGAAATCGGGTATTGTTTACTGCCTGAGCCGTAAAAAGGTTGAAGAAGTGGCCGAAGCTTTAAAATTGAATGGAATTAAAGCGCTGCCTTATCATGCCGGACTTGATCCCAGGACCAGAGCAGAAACACAGGATAATTTTTTGATGGAAGATGTGGAGGTAATCGTCGCAACTATCGCCTTTGGTATGGGTATAGATAAACCCGATGTACGCTATGTGATCCACCACGATATTCCAAAAAGTATGGAAGGCTATTATCAGGAAACCGGACGTTCCGGTCGTGATGGTGGTGAAGGTATATGTGTAGCCTTTTATTCCCAGAAGGATATAGATAAACTCACGAAGTTCATGAAGGATAAGCCTGTTTCGGAAAGAGAAATAGGTACTCAAATACTTAAGGAAGTAATTGATTATGCTGAATCTTCAGTTTGCAGGCGTAAACAGATACTTCATTATTTTGGCGAAAATTTTAATGAGACCGGCTGTAATAATATGTGTGATAATTGCCGGCATCAAAAAAAATATTTTGACGCTGAGGTTCCGCTGCTTAATGTTTTAACATTGATCAGAGACTTTGGTGAAAAGTTTGATGATCAGTATATTATCAATATTATGATGGGTATTGAAAATGCTCAGATCGCATCATATGAACACAGTAAAATTCCGCTTTTTGGTTCAGGTAAAGAGCAGGGGGAAATTCTTTGGAAATCTTTAATGCGTCAGGCAGTTTTGAATAACTATGTTCAGAAAGATATTGATAACTACGGTTTGTTAAAACTGACCAGATCAGGGAATGCATTTATTGAAAATCCGTATTCTGTTAAGTTTATCCTGAATTATTTAATGGATGAAGCAGAAGATGAAGTTGAAGAAGCCCAGCAGCAGAGTGGTGCCCTGGATACTCAGCTTTTGCAGATGCTTAAGGATTTAAGAAAAAAGATAGCAAAACAGAAAAATCTGCCTCCATTTGTTGTCTTTCAGGATCCATCACTGGATGAAATGTGCACCCATTATCCTGTTTCTATTGAAGAACTCAAGCAGATTCAGGGTGTAGGCTCCGGCAAGGCCATGAAATTTGGTCAGCCATTCATAGAGCTCATCAAAAAATATGTTGAGGATAATGATATTGACCGTCCGGTTGATCTGGTTATAAAGAGTGCCGCCAATAAATCTGCGCTAAAGGTGTCAATCATTCAAAATATTGACAGGCAGATCGCGTTGGAGGATATTGCCTCAGCGAAAGGAATCACCTTTGATGATATACTAAAGGAACTTGAAACCATTGTAAACTCAGGCACAAAACTCAATCTCAATTATTACATTGATGAGATGATCGAAGAAGACAGACAGGATGAAGTATATGATTATTTCAGGTCTACAGAAACTGATTCCATTGATACTGCCCTGGCAGAACTGGGAACCGATGACTATACACGTGAAGAAGTACAGCTCATGCGCATCAAATTTTTATCAGAATTAGGAAATTAATGATCCACACAATCCCACAAATAAAACATACTCAATCCGGTAATTTTTTTCTCATGGCAGGGCCATGTGCTATAGAAAGTGAAGAAATGGCCCTTAGAATTGCTGAACGGATTGTTCATATTACTGATAAACTAAATATTCCTCTGATTTTCAAGGGTTCGTACCGAAAAGCAAACCGTTCCCGTATTGATTCTTTTACCGGAATTGGTGATGAGAAAGCATTGAAAATTTTGGCCAGGGTGAGTCGTGAATTCGCTGTTCCTACCGTTACGGATATCCATGAAAGCCACGAGGCCGCAATGGCAGCCGAATATGTAGATGTATTACAAATCCCTGCTTTTTTGTGCCGTCAGACCGATCTTTTGATCGCCGCTGCAAAAACAGGAAAAACGATCAATATTAAAAAAGGTCAGTTCCTTTCTGCAGGGGCTATGAAGTTTGCTGTAGATAAAGTGCAGGATTCCGGCAATCCCAATGTGATTTTAACAGACAGAGGTAATACCTTTGGATATCAGGATATGATCGTTGATTTCAGAGGTATACCGGAAATGAGATCATTCGGTGTTCCGGTGGTTATGGACTGCACCCATTCTTTGCAGCAGCCTAATCAGGCCAGCGGAGTGACAGGAGGGAAGCCGGCATTGATCGGGACTATTGCCAGAGCTGCTATCGCAGTTGGTTCGGATGGATTATTTATTGAAACACATCCGGATCCTTCCAATGCCAAATCAGATGGTGCCAATATGCTGCATCTGGATCTTCTGGAAGACTTGATGGTTAAATTGATCCGTATCCGCCAGGCGATCACCTGATTTATCTGAATATAATTTATCAGGCTTTATGATAAATGTTGGTCTTTAACCACTGAACACTTGAGGCCGGATCGTCAATAACTTTTGCTCCATCCTGTTCAATAAAAGCATGCTTTACACCGGATAGCTTTGAATTCTCAAAAATGTTCTTAAAATCTACCTTCCCTTTTCCAACCGGGCAGGGTTTTCCTGTAGTTTTATCCAGATCTTTTACATGCCATAAGGGGAAGCGGTTTGGATACTTTTTGAACAGGGCAACAGGATCCATACCCGCAGCCGTTGCCCAGGCAAGGTCCAGTTCCATGAATACCTTATTTTTATCTGTATTGCCCAAAACATAATCGAAAGCTGAAGTGCCCTCTACTTCGCTAAACTCCGACTGATGGTTATGGTACGCAAATTTCATCTTGTTTTTAGTTGCAGCATCACCGGCTTTAACAAATATTTCAGTAGTGCGTTTAATCTCATCCAGACTGTTTATTGATGAACTTGAGCAGATTACCCAGCCGCATCCGCCTTCGGCAGCATCATCAATGATCTGTTGCAGATTATCTCTCAGGTTGCGTGAACCGGCTGATACCTGGGAAGTACGGGGTAAACCACCCACATGATTGCCTATCCATTTTAATCCAAGATCGCTGGCTATAGCTGCAAACTCTCTGGCGGTATGCTTGTAATATAATCCGCCGGCACCTGTTGCTGTTTCAAGCTCTTTAATACCAAGATCAGCGATCTGCTTAAGTACTGTTTTGGTATCTGCTCCGGGAGCGTTAATTATACCTGAAAGAGTATAAACCTGCAGGCCGAATGGAGGATATTTAAGAGCAAAATTATTGGTAAATGAATTCGCCCATGCAGGTAAAGTACTTCCTAATGCAAGAAGTCCGGAAGTTTTAATGAATGATCTTCTGTTGAACATAACTGTTTTATTTTTTTAATTATTTATCTGTTTTGGTATCTGTGCTGTAAAACAGGTACCGTATTGCCCAGCTGAACTGCTTCCCCGGCTCTGCATCAACTTGAATGAATGGCTCCGGACTGAGTGTTGTTGAAACAGACCAGTACATGAATTTTGATAAAGCTCTGTCGGAAGTTATTCTTACGCCTGCACCTGTTTTGTTGTTTTCAACTCTGAAATCGTAATCCTCCACCTTATTTCCGGTATATCCTTTGGGATACTCCATTGTACTTTCACCTTTTTTGAGGTCCCTTAAATAAGTCATTTTGTTTTCACTGAAGTCCATCAGTTTCTTACCTGTTGGTTCATTCTCAATTTTAAAGGGCAGTGTTACAGTAAAATCTGATCCGGTTGTTTGTTTGTCCAGCATAAAAAAATTATGGTTAAAAACGCTTGTATTGATCGCTTTCCGGCCGGTATTTTTTAATTTATGTTCAAGCAGGAGTTCTGGTTTACCTTTTATTAATCTAACCGTTTTAGTGTAGATATAGGAATAGCCCTTATCATCATTAAGTAAATGGGTGAAAATGATACGGTCACGTTTTGTGCGGACCTTCCACTCACCGGTATTCACTAATTCGAATGGGGAGTTGAACCTGTATGGGCTATTATTGATCTTTTTTACTGTACCTACCCCGATTTTAATAAAGGTTTCGCCGGGAGCAGCCTGATCATAATTTATTGGGTCAAAAGCCTCTACAGGCCCTGTAATGGCATCATGCCTTTTAGGATCGTGTACAGCATACCATTCTCCAAAATATTCGTGATCTTTAAATTTTAAGCTGGCAATCACACCAGACCAGTCAAATCTTGATCCGCGATAAAATCCGGCTTTCGGATCCGGAAGATATAATCTGGCTTCAATTTGTCCATTTGATATCCTGGCTTCAGGATATTGAGCAATAACCTGAAGGCAGGAGAGGACGATAAATGCAGTTAAAACTTGTTTTAGCATTAATTTTACTCGTTTAATTTAAGTATCTCACTGTATTATGG
>JBAZCD010000247.1:2391-5101 GCA_041671205.1 Pedobacter sp. | reverse complement strand
GTCTCTTTTTCTTTACCAAGCAGAAGATAAGAAACAGGGCCCATTAATACCGGCTTTGGCACTCTGCCAATGAATTGTTTTGAAGCAATGAACTCTGCAAATAGCTTTTGCGAAAAAACCCTGAATGGCTGCTTTGCAGTAAATTCAGGTACTATGTAATGATAGTTCGTATCAAACCACTTGGTCATTTCCATAGCGGTAATATCCAGGCCATCCTTCTGGTATCCGCGGGCCATTGCAAAATACAGATCAAGTTCTGAATTACCCTTTACCGAAGTAACAACAGGGTTATATCTCTCCGGAATAACTCCCAGCAATAAAGACATGTCGAGTACCTGGTCGTAAAAGCTAAAGTCGTTACAGGGGATAAGATCAATACCGGCATCCTGCTGTGTAGTCCAGTTTTCTTCTTTTAGCTTCCTTGACGTGGCCAGGAGGTCTTCTTTGCCGGTTTTGCCTGACCAAAAGGATTCACAGGCTTTTTTCAGTTCACGGCGGGCACCTGCACGAGGATACCCCAGATTGTTTTTGAGCATACGCATAAAACTTTTTTAAACATTAATGAAAATTAATGTTCCTTACGTTTTCGGTACACTTTCGGGAATTGTAATAAAAGGCAGAAGACTACACAGGAAAATATATTCCTGTATAAACTTCATCTTTGACTACAGCTTTTTACGCGAAAGCATGGTCTGGCAGTGAGGCAAGTATCCTGGCTTGTAACAGTGTTACCGTCCTTCTCATTCGCCTTTGGCGGACAATGGACAGTGTTTGGCAACACCTTTTGAGTTACTTACAGTTGCGCGACAGCCCGTGATTTACACACGGTTCCTGTTTTAATTCTTCAGTTTCTAAAGAAACCTGACTGCTGAAAATAAAGTAAAGAACTTTGTGCAAATATAGAGCATAAGTTTAAGATTTCAGAAATAAACGATATTCTTCCTTCAATTCATTCAGGCAGCGGGCACAGAGGCATCCTTCAAAGCATTCGCTCACATACTGCATCTCATTCAAATTCAGCTGGACGGTACAGCACTGACATTTACTGAAAGCATTGGCTTTGCACTCCATTCTGGCACCGCAGCGTTCGCAACTGATGATCTCATGTTTAGTCATTAGTATCAAGATTTTTATAGGCAGAATACATTAATTCCCGAAAAAACGAATCTTCCGGGAATTAATGTATTTCATTTAAACCAGCATCTTAAGAACCGCAACTGACACAGCCATCTTCCATACTGCAACTTGCGCCTCCCTCAAGCACTGATGGTTCAACACTCCCTGGATCATTGTTCTGAACCGGATCAAGCTTCGGAACTACCGGTTCCAATGTTTTTCCTCCCTGCTTCTCTACTGTAAACTGAACCGCCTTTGTTGCCGCCTGGGTACGCAGGTAGTACATCCCGGTTTTCAAACCCTTTTTCCATGCATAAAAATGCATGGAGGTTAATTTTGCGGTATTGGGATTATCTACAAAAAGATTAAGTGATTGCGACTGGCATATAAAAGCACCCCTGTCAGCAGCCATATCTATCAGATTTCGCTGTTTAATCTCCCAAACAGTTTTGTATAATTCCCTGATTTCTTTAGGAATTTCTTCAATATGCTGTACAGAACCATTGGCCCTGATAATATTATCTTTCATGGTATTGTTCCATAATCCCAGATTAATCAAATCTTTAAGCAAATGCTTGTTCACAATAATAAACTCTCCGCTTAATACCCTGCGGGTGTAAATATTAGATGTGTAGGGCTCAAAACATTCATTATTTCCTAATACCTGCGAAGTTGATGCAGTAGGCATCGGGGCAACAAGAAGGGAATTCCGCACTCCAAATTGTTTTACCTCCTCTCTTAACTTTTCCCAATCATGCCTTTCTGAAGGCTTAACACCCCAAAGATCAAACTGAAACAAACCCTTTGATAATGGAGATCCTTCAAAAGTTTCATACGCTCCCTGCTCCTTCGCCAAATCCTTACTGGCCGTCATAGCCGCAAAATAGATCGTCTCAAATATATTTTTGTTCAGTAATGCAGCAAGTTCGCTTTCAAATGGCAGACGCATCAGAATGAAAACATCGGCAAGGCCCTGCACTCCTAATCCGACAGGCCGATGTCGCAGATTGGAATTTCTTGCCTCCTCAACCGGGTAAAAGTTATTATCGATAATACAGTTCAGGTTCTTTGTAACCTGATAGGTAATCTCGTACAATTTTCCGAAATCAAACTGCCCCTCAGTAACAAAACGTGGCAGAGCTATAGATGCGAGGTTACATACGGCCACTTCATCCGGACTTGTATATTCCATAATTTCAGTGCAGAGGTTGCTGCATTTAATGGTACCCAAATTCTGCTGATTACTTTTGCTGTTTGCTGCATCTTTATAAAGTAGATAAGGAGTGCCGGTTTCAATCTGTGCTTCCAGAATAGCAAACCATAATTCCTGTGCCTTAATCGTTTTACGTGCCCTGCCCTCCGATTCATACTGATGATATAACTCTTCGAACTCTTTCCCAAAACATTCGTGTAATCCCGGGGCTTCGTGCGGACAAAACAGGCTCCATTCTCCATTGGCTTCAACCCTTTTCATAAAAAGATCAGGTACCCAGAGTGCATAAAACAGGTCTCTGGCACGCATTTCTTCTTTACCATGATTTTTTCTCAGGTCCAGAAATTCAAATACATCGGCATGCCAGGGCTCCAGATAAAT
>JBAZCD010000247.1:0-2381 GCA_041671205.1 Pedobacter sp. | reverse complement strand
TTTCCTCTTCCCACCTCCCTGATCTACATACCGTGCTGTATCGTTAAATACCTTCAGCATCGGAACAATTCCATTACTGGTACCATTCGTACCACCAATATAAGTCCCCGTAGCCCTGACATTATGAATTGCCAGACCTATCCCGCCGGCACTCTGAGAAATCTTTGCAGTCTGCTTCAGCGTATCGTAAATACCATCAATGCTATCATCTTTCATTGCTAAAAGAAAACAGGATGACATTTGAGGTTTGGGAGTTCCGGCATTAAAAAGTGTCGGAGTGGCATGAGTGAACCAACGCTCAGTCATCAGATTATAAGTACGAATAACACTCTCCAGATCATTCTTGTGGATCCCTATCGCCACACGCATGTACATATGCTGCGGGCGTTCAATAACTTTACCATCAATTCGAAGCAAATATGATTTTTCAAGCGTTTTAAAACCGAAATAATCAAACCCAAAGTCCCTGTCGTAAATAATAGAGCTATCCAGCAGGTCAGCATTTTCTTCAATTATTCCGATCACATCATCTGCGATCAATGGCATTTTTCGACCACTGTGCGCATCCGAATAATGATAAAGATTCAGCATGGTTTCAGAAAATGATTTGGTGGTGTTCTTATGCAGGTTACTTACCGCGATACGACTTGCGAGTAAGGCATAATCGGGATGCTTTGTTGTAAGCGAAGCTGATGTTTCTGCTGCCAGGTTATCTAATTCGGTGGTGCTTACGCCATCATAAAGTCCTTCGATTACTTTCTTTGCAACATCAATTGCATCTACCAGCGGACTCAGACCATAAGATAGTTTCTGTATGCGGGCAGTAATTTTATCGAATTTGACGCTCTCTTTTCTTCCGTTTCTCTTGATTACAAACATGGTTTGGGTGGATTTTTGGTTATTGGATTGTTAGTTGTTCATTTGTGGATTGTGAGTTTGTCATTGCGACGCAGGAAGCAATCTCATTTTGTTTTGAGGGCTTAGAATACCAGGGATTGCTTCGTACTTCGCAATGAAATCGCACCAAAAAATATCCTGATACTATACTCAAAAATCTTCCTCCAGTGAGAAATTATTTGATTCTTTGCTGCTTGAAAGTACTCCCGCTTTCTGATAGTCGCCAACCCTCTTTTCAAAGAAATTAGTTTTCCCCTGAAGAGAAATCATTTCCATAAAATCAAAAGGATTTGATGCGTGATAAATTTTCGGACAGCCCAGTTCATCGGCCCAGCGATCGGCTACAAATTCAATGTATTGTTTCATTAGTTTAGCATTCATGCCAATAAGTTCTACCGGCAAGGCCTCGCTTATAAATTCCTTTTCAATCTCTACTGCATCCCGGATAATACTCAGAACCTGTTCTTCTGAAAGTTTATTGCAAAGCATCCGGTAAAGCATACAGGCGAATTCGCAATGAAGTCCCTCATCACGACTGATCAACTCGTTGCTAAAAGTGAGGCCAGGCATCAAACCACGTTTTTTTAACCAGAATATGGAGCAGAAACTGCCACTAAAAAAGATACCTTCAACAGCAGCAAAAGCAACAAGGCGTTCGGCAAAACTGCCATTTTCTATCCAGCGAAGAGCCCATTCTGCCTTTTTCTTCACTGCCGGGACCGTATCAATCGCATGAAAGAGATGATCTTTTTCTACAGGATTGCTGATATAGGTATCAATCAGCAGGGCATAGGTTTCAGAATGAATATTTTCCATCATAATCTGAAAACCGTAAAAACATCTTGCTTCAGGAATCTGGACTTCCCGCATAAAATTGACAGCCAGATTCTCATTCACAATGCCATCACTGGCTGCAAAGAAAGCCAGAACATGGGATATAAAATGCTTTTCACCTGAATTCAGATTAGCCCAGTCTTTGAGATCGCCGGATAGATCGATTTCTTCGGCTGTCCAGAAGCTGGCTTCATGTTTTTTATACATCTCCCAAATCGCGGGATAATTGATGGGAAGGATCACAAAACGATCCTTGTTCTCTTTGAGTAGAATTTCTTCCTGTTGCATATACTTTTGTTTTTTTGTGTTAACAAGAATTGACAAAAGGCAACAAACCCTGAAGGAAAGGAGAAAGAGCTTTCGCCAAAACTTTAGTCGTGAAAGTTTTGAACAAAACTATCTTGGCAGGTGTCTGGCTCTCCATTTTATTGGATTACAGTTGCACGTCAGCCCGTGATTTACACACGGTTCCCTTTTAATCATCCGCCAGGGCGAATGGACCAGAATAGATATGACAAAGAACCAGAAAACGAAAGTAGATATTAAATCCGCGCAGAGTATGATCTAGTTTTAAACAAGCAATCAGTTTTCAACAGTTCGTAGTTTTATTATTCGGGAGCAAAAACAGGAAGTAAAATATCGGAAATTGA
>JBAZCD010000246.1:0-5102 GCA_041671205.1 Pedobacter sp. | reverse complement strand
ACGGACATGCCATGGCCATTTATGCCTTATTTAAGGGCAAGACAGAATAAGCTTTGTCCGCCAGGTGAAATCACCAAATAATTTTTAAATTGCTGATTATCTTGTTCGTGCCAACACCAGCAAAACAGAATATATTTTTATAAAACCCGGGGCAATACCATGAATGATAAAGTAAAAACTGAAGCATCACTGAAGAGAACATTGGGGCTTTTCGCGAGCACCTTGATGGTAGTTGGGATAGTGATCGGGAGCGGGGTGTTTAAAAAAATAGTCCCAATGGCCCAGACCGGACTGGGGGAGACTTCGATCTTAATGGCCTGGGGCATTGCCGGTGTGATTAGTTTGTTTGGGGCATTCACCGTAAGTGCTTTGGCTTCACTCACAGAAGAATCAGGAGGATTTTATGAGTATTTCAGATTATCATTTGGAGATTTTCTTGCCTTTGTTTCCGGATGGGCCGATTTTATAATTATAAGTCCGGCAGCAATTGCTGCCCTTGCATTTTTGTTCGGAGAGATCGTGAATTCCTTTGCCCCTCTGCCTAATCCGCTGGATCAATGGAAAGACTTCTCTATTGGCGGTTTCATTTTCCCTTTTGCAAATTCCGGAGTGAAACTGGTTGGAATTGTAACCATTATTATTCTGACAGGAATAAACTCATTAGGCTCCCGTGAAAGCGGGGTATTCAATTCCATCATTACCAGTGCAAAAATTGCAGGAATACTGGTCCTCATCTCTGTGGGACTTGCTTACACTAGTCCTGAGCCGCAAAGTGCCACTAATCTGATCCATTCGATAAAAGAACCCGGGGGAATGTTGTTTTACAGCGCATTTTTTGCGGCGATGCTGAGTGCTTTCTGGGCCTATAACGGATGGGAAACCGCTACCAATATCTCGGGAGAAATCATCAACCCCAAACGTAATCTTCCCCTGGCACTGACGATCGGTTTATCCCTTGTCGCCCTGGTCTACACGCTGCTAAATTACACCTATATGAATGTGCTCAGCCTGGAGCAGATCAGGGCAATTAATGAGAATCAGATCGGAGCATTTGTTGTGGCAGAAACATTATTGGGGACTTACGGAAAAATCATGCTCGTAATATTGCTTGTCATCTGTGTATTCGGAGCCCTGAACAGCAATGTTGTGACGGCGCCGCGAAAATTTTTCCGTATGGCTCAGGAAGGGTATCTGTTCAGACATATGCAGAACATACATCCTAAATTCAGAACACCTCATGTTGCATTGATTTACATGATGATTCTGAGCAGTATCATGCTGATCTCGGGTTCATTTGAGATGCTCACCAATATGGTTATATTCTTAAATTTCATGCTTTACGGTTCACTGGCCTACGCGGTATTAAGGTTAAAAAGAAACGGAACGATAAAAATCAGGGTTGTGGGATATCCTTTTGTACCCATTATTCTGCTCTTGTTCTCAATTGCCTTAACTATTAATACGATCTGGGTCCAGCCTAAGCAGTCTTTAATGGGCCTGTTATTTGTTTTTAGCGGCGTACCGGTTTATTATTATTTCAAAAAACAAAAAGCTTCTTAAAAACAACAGATCCCTTCTTGCCGGTATTATCCCAATCAGAAACGGGCTATTTCAAATGCCGGTTCTTTATCTTGCTGATGCCGATGACAGTGAGGTCAAAGGCCCCAATGAGGGATCAATACATCCTGAAATTATTTTTTTTAAAAAAATTTGCGAAACCAATTGATTGCATATATATTTGCAACCAATTGGTTTCATAAAATAATTTACATAAATGAGAAGAGATGTTTTTCAGGCCATTGCCGACCCCACAAGACGTGCGATAATCGGACTTATTGCACTTCAGGCAATGACACCAAATGCTCTTGCAGAACGCTTTGACACCAGCAGGCAGGCCGTCTCCAAACATTTACGAATCCTGACTGAGTGCCAGCTTGTAAAACAGGAAGTACGGGGCAGAGAAATTTACTATCAGCTTGAAGTCGGCAAAATGAAAGAAATTGATAAATGGCTTGAACAGTTCAGAAAGATCTGGGAAAACCGGTTCAGCGAACTTGATAATGTATTGTTAACACTAAAAAACAGAGAAAATGAATAGTAATTTATTATTTGATTTTTCCATAAACAAGGAAAGCAAAACCGTTAAAATTAAGAGAGAATTTGCAGCAAACATCAGATTAGTCTGGGATTGCTGGACAAAGCCCGAACTTCTTGACCTGTGGTGGGCACCTAAACCTTATCAGACGAAAACGAAATCGATGGACTTCAGGGAAGGTGGTTCCTGGTTTTATTCAATGATAGGGCCTGAAGGTACAGTACATTGGTGCAGAGCTGATTATAAAAAAATAGATATCCTGAAAAGTTTTTCGGGACTAGACGCTTTTTGCGATGAGGATGGAAATATCAACCTGGAATTTCCGCGTTCCTACTGGACAAGCTCATTCAGCGAAAATGCCGATAGGACCACAGTAGACATTACTGTGGAGTACAAGGAGCTTGCTGATCTGGAAAAGATTATTGAGTTAGGGTTCAAAGAAGGCTTCACTGCAGCACTGAGTAATCTTGATCAATATCTTGAAACACAGTTCAAACTCAGAAGCGAACTGCGTACCGACAACAAAGAAAGAGTTTGTACCTACCTGAACTTCCCCGGAAATACAGAAGAAGCATTTTTATTTTACAGATCGGTATTCAAAACAGAATTTAGCGGAAATGGCATCCAGCGATTTGGCGACCTTCCCGCTGATGCAGATCATCCGCCTGTGGCTGAGGCGGTGAAAAATATGGTGATTCACATCGAATTACCAATAACAGGAAATCATATCCTTATGGGGACTGACGCTCCAAAAGAAATGGGCTTTACCGTAACTCAGGGCAATAATATGCATATCTCATTAGAGCCTGAAACAAAGACCGAAGCAAAGCGGATTTTTGAAGAACTATCAGCAGGTGGTAATATTACCATGCCATTACAGGATATGTTCTGGGGGGCATATTTCGGCAGCTTTACTGACAAATATGGCATCAACTGGATGGTAAACTACAATACCAAAAACGACTAGATCAACAGAAATATTATTTTCCTGCTCATTGGAACGGTAAAAATTTTGAAGGTGATAACATTACTACAACCGATATTCCAGGACCATATTACCGGCACGGTTCACCAATGCGCAGCAACCTGATTCCCCCCGGCTCAACTGGTCAGGTATTACATTTAAAGGGAATAATTCATTTCAGGGTGGTTCCGGTGCTAACCAGCTTAAATTTGAATTATCAGCCAACGGTGAATTTAATTGAAGCTGTAACATTCCGGTAACCGGGATAGTCCAATCATGGAACAAAAATGATCAATTATGAATACTAAAATTGTCCTGAATAAATTTAATCTGATCTTCATATTTCTTCTGAGCACTGCAATCTCCGCTTCAGCTCAGGAAAAGAAAGTGGCACCCGCATCCAAAGAATTATACAAAGAGATCGAACTGATGGATAGCATCATGTTTCGGGCTTTCAACTCTCAAAATATGGAGAAATTCAAGTCCATGTTTACTGAGGATCTGGAATGGTTTCAGGATAATGTCGGACTCATCCCTTATAAAACCGTGTTTGAAAATTTTGGAAACACTTTCAAAAATGAAAACAAGCTGAGCAGGGAGCTTGTTAAGGGCAGTTTAGAAGTTCATCCGATTAAGGATTATGGTGCCATTCAGATCGGGAGCCATCAGTTCAAACACATGGAGAATGGGAAATTAGAGATCGGAACCTTTAAATTTCTGATGATCTGGCAGAAAAAGGACGGACAATGGAGAATTTCCAGAGTGGTGAGTTACGATCACTAAAATTCGTTCAGATTTAATAATAGCCGGAACATCATTAAGCTTTAGATTATCTTTATTTTTCCGGATATGAATTTAAATAAAATCTTCATGAAACTACCGCAGCTCCTCCTGCTTGCTTTTGTGGCCCTAACCACTTCCGCTGCAGCCCAGGCCCAAACCAAAAACCCTGTTCAAAAGCTGATCAGGCCGGTAAATGATTCAGAATTACCCAAGGGCCGGAAAACCACTGCAATTGTTGGGGTCAACCTGATCGATGGGCGCGGAGGGGAAGCTGTTCCGAATGTATCTGTACTAATCAGTGGAGATAAGATTGTTGCAGTAGGCACGGTGGGTAGTCTTCAGATCCCTCAGGATGCAGAAATCATTCAGGGAAAAGGAATGTCGCTGCTTCCCGGACTGATCGACTCTCATTTTCACCTCGACCGCACCAAAGACCTTCCGGCCATGTTCCTCCAAAATGGAGTAACCTCCCTTCGTGATCCGGGAGCATGGATAGAGGCTTATGCAGAAGAGCGTAAATCAGGAAAACAGATGCCCCGCCTTTATTTGAGCGGTCCGCATCTGGATGGAGCTCCTCCGGCATATCCCTATGATGCTTATGTAGTTCGCGATGAAGCTGAAGCGATCAGACAGGTAAATGAACTTGCGGATGAAGGCTCTGCTGTTATCAAGATTTATTTCAGGATCCCTCCGGGTATGATCAAAGCAATCACCGAAACTGCCCATAAACGAGGAATACCGGTAACCGGGCATCTGGAAATTACCGAAGCAAAACAAGCCATTGAAGCCGGCCTGGATGGTATTGAGCATATTACTTCTTTCGGACTTTCGTTAACTCCAAAGCGGGATGCTGAAAAATACCGTCAGGGAATGCTGGCAGACAATAATTTCAGAAAGCAAGGCAGGTACAATACATGGGCAGGACTTGATCTCAACAGCAGACTTGCCGACAGTCTGGTAAGATTTCTGGTCCGGAAAAAGACCTTTATTAGCCCTACACTGGGGGCTTTTGAATATCAGGCTGAAAAAGATAAAATAGACAGCATCAAACTGAGGGGCTTTGAATCCATGAAAAAACTAACAGCTAAACTTCAGAAAGCAGGTGTACCACTCGTATTGGGATCGCATTCTATGATTACCTATGCTGAAAAAGGTTGGGCATACCAGAGAGAAATGGAAATCTGGTCAGAAAGCGGTATCAGTAACGCAGCGATAATTCATGCTTCCACTTTACAAAATGCCCGTTTTTTCAGAATTGAC
>JBAZCD010000245.1:0-5114 GCA_041671205.1 Pedobacter sp. | reverse complement strand
AAAGCCCATCTGATCCTGCCTACGCATCAGCTGCTTGATGCTGCATCTGAAAGCAATATGGGTGCAAGCAAAATTGGGTCTACTTTAAAAGGTATTGGCCCGACCTATATGGATAAAACAGGCAGGAACGGTTTACGTGTTGGGGATACCATGCTGACGGATTTCCGTGAACGCTATATGCGCCTGGTGAATAAACATCGTTCGATCTTATCTCATTACGGTGAAATTCCTGATTATTCTGAGAAGGAAGCAGCATTTTTTGAAGCTGTTGAATTACTGAAAACAATCCCTCAGGTTGACAGTGAGCATTTTGTAAATCAATATTTACGTGAAGGAAAAAAAGTATTGGCTGAAGGTGCACAAGGCACAATGCTCGACATCGACTTTGGCTCATACCCTTTTGTAACCTCATCAAACACAACTACCGCCGGTGCCTGTACAGGCCTGGGAGTCGCTCCAAAGAATATTGGCCAGGTGATTGGTATATTCAAAGCGTATTGCACAAGGGTTGGCAGCGGTCCGTTCCCAACTGAACTGGAAGATGCAACAGGCGAAGAACTCAGAAGAATAGGCCATGAATTTGGTGCTACTACCGGTCGTCCCCGCCGTTGCGGATGGATTGATCTTCCGGCACTGAAGTATGCGATCATGCTGAATGGTGTTACCGAAATGGTAATGACCAAAGCCGACGTGCTAAGCGGATTTGAGACCATTTATGCCTGTACTCATTATAAGTATAATGGCGAACTGATCGATTACATGCCTTATGATATCAATGCCATTAAGGCCGAACCCGTCTTCGAAGCTATTCCGGGATGGAAAGAAGATCTGACAGGAATTCGTGAAATTGATGACATTCCTCAAAAGCTGAATGATTATATCGCTTATCTTGAAAAACACCTGGGTGTTCCTGTTAAATATCTTTCTGTAGGCCCTGACCGTGTTCAGACACTAACTCTTTGTTAATTTAAGCTGCAGAACATCATTTCGGGGTGTTTATTTGAATTAAAGTATCTATGTTAAAGGTTTTTTATACTGATAATCCGGATACTTTTAAATCAAAAGCCTTGCTGTGGGCAAATGCCTTTGATACCGCCTGTTATTTTGATTCGAATAATTATTCTGATCAATACTCCGCTTTTGATGTATTTATTGGCGCCGGAAAAGTCAATGAACTGAGCGGACTTGAAGAAGATGCTTTTGAAAGAATGAATGATTTTCTATCCGTATACAAGGCATTCATTCCTGGCTATTTCGCGTATGACCTCAAAAATGAGATCGAAGACCTGAAATCTGAGAACCCGGACCATCTGAACTTTCCTGCCATTCACTTTTTTCTTCCAAAGCACACCATTCTGATCAGAAAGGATCAGGTTTCGGTCAGTAGTGAATCAGCGGATGAAGTGTGGAACTCGATCAATAATATTGATACAAAAAATCCTGAAATAAAATTCGTTAATCCTGAAATAAAAAGCCGGTTCAGTCGTAAAGAATATGTCAATACCGTTCAGGAAATTCAAAAACACATTCGCAGAGGGGATATTTATGAGATCAATTTTTGTCAGGAATTCTATGCAGAAAATGCAAACGTCAATCCATTAGAGGTCTTTATTGCACTAAATAAGCTTTCTCCAACCCCATTTGCCAGTTATTTCAAAATAAACGACCGGTATATCATTTCGGCTACTCCTGAACGTTTCCTGAGCCGCCGGGGGGATAAACTGATCAGTCAGCCTATAAAAGGTACTTCATCCCGGAATCCGGACGCTGTTCAGGACAAAAAACAGAAAGAGGGGTTACTCAGAGACGAAAAAGAACGGGCAGAGAATGTCATGATTGTTGATCTGGTTAGAAATGATCTGACCAGAAGCGCTAAATCGGGCACTGTCAAAGTAGAGGAATTATTCGGGTTATACAGCTTCAAACAGGTCCATCAGATGATCTCAACTGTAGTTTGTGAAGCCAATGAAAGCCTTTCAAATACCCGGATCATCGCAAATACCTTCCCAATGGGCTCTATGACAGGTGCTCCGAAGATAAGTGCCATGCAGCTTGCTGAGAAATATGAAAGAACTAAACGCGGGGTTTATTCAGGAGCTGTTGGTTATTTCGCCCCTAACGGCGATTTCGACTTTAATGTAGTTATCCGTACCATTCTGTATGATGCCGGAACAAAATACCTGTCTTTTCATGTAGGCAGTGCCATTACTCTTGATTCTGATCCTGAAAAAGAATACGATGAATGTATACTTAAAGGAAAGGCAATCAGGGAAGTTCTGAAACAAATTTAACCATCAAAACCATTTCCCTTATATTATTTCACTCTTGCACCCGTATAATACTGGCGTGCCTCTGGTAAAAGTTTCCTGATTGCCGCGATCCTGCTTGCATCACTTGGGTGCGAACTCAGAAACTCTGGTGATGCACCGCTGCTATTTTTCGCAGAAGCCATCCGTTCCCAGAAGGTTACGGCATTATCCGGATTATATCCGGCCATAGCCATAAAAATGATCCCTAAACGATCGGCTTCACTTTCCTGGTTACGCGAATATTTCAATAAGGCAAGCTGACCGCCAATCCCATAAAGCTGACCTAAAATTTGCTGTGTTCCCTGTGATGCTCCGCCAACCGCAGCTCCCAGAATACCTCCACCCGCCTGAGCAAGGCTTAACTGGGAATATCTTTCGGCAGCATGCTGTGCAATGGCATGTGCAATTTCGTGCCCCATAACAGTTGCCAGACCGGAATCATTCAAGGTAACAGGCAATATCCCTGAAAAAATGGCAACTTTACCACCAGGCATGCACCAGGCATTCATGTCCTTGCTTTCAACCAGACTGAACCGGTACTGATAATTGTACTTATCGCCGTAAGCATTAGCCTGCATATAGCGGTTTATCGCAGCAGCGAGTTTATTCCCAACTATATTAACACGTTGAACATCAGCACCTTTTGAAATCACTTTGGTAGAAGGATCTGACAGGAACTGGTTCTATGCGCTGACAGCTTCCTTTTGCAGGGCGGCATCGTCGACCAGACTCAACTGACTACGGCCGGTTAAGGGTACCTGAGAACAGGAAAAAATGGAAAAAACCACCGCAGTTGCGATGAATGTGTTTAATCTTTTCATAATGGAGTAATAAATTTAGAATTTATTGAACTTTTCTTTTGAACAGATTTACTTTAGACTCTTTACCTTTTAATAGTCGTTCGATATTCTTCTGATGGGTAACCAGAATTAAAACACATATGCACATTCCATATAGCAATACAGAACGTATGGGAGAATGGAATATGAAAATTATACTCAGGGGGAACGTAAATCCTGCCAGGATGGAACTAAGGGAAACATGCCTGGAAATAATCAATACAACTACAAAGGTAAGAACGCAAAGCATCGCTGCCTGTGAGTGTACTGCCAAAATCATTCCAAATAAAGTAGCTACTCCTTTTCCGCCACGAAAACCTGCAAAGACCGGAAATAAATGACCCATTACAGCAGTTACCCCAAGAGCCAGCTGGTAATTAACAAATTGAACTGAATTTTGCGGGCCGGTTACAGAGAGTCCGATCAGATAAGCAAGATTTGTTGCAGTATAGCCCTTAAAAATATCCAGGAACATCACGGCTATACCGGCTTTTTTTCCTAATACTCTGAATGTATTGGTGGCACCGGCATTACCGCTTCCATATTCGCGAACATCAATTCCATAAAAAGCCTGACCAATCCATACGGCGGTTGGAACTGACCCGAAAAGATATGCAAGAATTAAAGCTGAGAGCGAGTATATCGAGATCATTCTTTACAATATTACTAATTCAATCAGGTCTATTGAAGAAAAAATAATTTTTATTAGGATTTAACAGCCTTTAAACTCATGTCCAGGCTCTTAACAGAATGTGTTAATGCGCCCATAGAAACATAATCAACACCGCTGTGAGCATACTCCAGTACATTCTCTTCAGTAATACCACCCGAAGCCTCAGTGATATAGGCTCTATTCACCACATCAACCGCCTGTTTAAGCAAAGCAAAGCTAAAATTATCGAGCAGGATCCTATCAATACCTCCAACCTGAATAACCTCTTTAAGTTCATCCAGGTTTCTGACTTCTATTTCAACCGGAATATCGATATGCTTTGTTTTTAAATAGGCATGTGCTGACCTGATCGCATTACTGATGCCTCCCGCATAATCTACATGATTATCTTTGATCAATATCATATCATATAAACCAAATCTATGGTTCACTCCGCCTCCGATCTTAACAGCTAATTTTTCAATATATCGTAGCCCCGGCGTAGTTTTACGGGTATCCAGTACTTTGGTACCCGTTCCTTCCAAAAGTTTTACAATACGGTTGGTCGTGCTGGCTATTCCGCTCATTCTTTGCATGGTATTCAACACCAGACGCTCCGCTTTAAGAATGGAATGAACGCTTCCGCTGACGAAAAATGCAATGTCTCCCGGATAGACAGGTTCCCCATCCTGAATTAAAATTTCGATTTGAAGTTGCGGGTCAACCTCTTTAAAAATTTCCAGAGAAACATCAATACCTGCTATGACACCTGTATCCTTGATCAGTAATTTTGCTTTCCCCTGCCGGCCTTCAGGAATGGTAGAAAGCGAGGTATGATCCCCATCACCTATGTCCTCGGCAAGTGCATTCAGAATGAATGGCTCCAGTATTTCTTTATCTAAATTCATTTTAAATGATTGAGGGCAAAAATAGAAATACTTATTTACAATCTTTATTCTTTGTCGTTTTCTATTCTGATGGATCTGATCATAAACCTATTGCCATCATTAGCCAGGGAAATGGAGACACGCAATTTACTTTGATCTGTTTGAAGGGCCAATACCCCGAACCTGTAATTTGAGCTTGAACTGAGGCGATGAATTACCTTGACTGAACCTGCTTTATTTTTTGAAAAAAAATCCCTGATAATGAGTTCTGCCTGTGCTTTTGAATACTCTCCTTCCTCTGAAAGAATATTTAATTCGATCATTGGTCCAAAGTATCCTGCAATCTCTTTACTGTTTGATGCTTTAAAATAGCCCGAAAGCGTATCAAAAATATCCCTCTGCTGCACTTCAGCTGGCATGCATGTAA
>JBAZCD010000244.1:0-5121 GCA_041671205.1 Pedobacter sp. | reverse complement strand
ATTAACAACAGCTTATGTCGGGTTAAATTTAAGGACTGCCTTTACCGGAAACGATGATGCCACCTTAACCGAAAATGGAACAGAATACCCGGTTAGGATATGGCTGGATGATTTTGACCGGAAAAACTTTGAAGATGTGCAGCGTATTTCCATCGTAAACCCAATGAACATCCCCATTGAAGTGTCTCAATTTGCTGAAGTCAGACAGGATAATTCGCCTTCGTTGCTCGAAAGGCTGGACCGGCAACCTTCTGTAACCATTACTTCCGAATCGTTTGGCAGGCCATCGGGAACACTTGCGGATGAAGCAATTGGCTTTCTGAAAACGCAACCATTGCCCGAAGGGGTGAAATTAACCTGGGGGGCAGATATCAAAACACAAAATGAAAGTTTCGGAGCTTTGGGTTCAGTTCTTTTAATCTCATTTATACTGATTTACCTGATCATGGTAGCCCTCTATGATAGCTACATTTATCCGTTTGTGGCTTTATTTGCTATACCGATGGCTGCTGTTGGAGCCTTCCTTGCCTTAAACTTATCGCTAAACCATCTGACTTTGTTTGCACAGTTAGGATTAATCATGCTCATGGGGCTGGTCACAAAAAATGCGATCCTGATTGTGGACTTTACCAACCAGTTGAAAGCCCAGGGCAAGTATTACAAAGAAGCCTTGATCATTGCAGGAAAAGAGCGTATGCGCCCTATTTTAATGACTACGCTTGCCATGGCAATCGGAATGTTGCCTATTGCATTGGCCAAAGGTACCGCCAGCGAATGGAAAAACGGTTTGGCTTGGGTAATCATTGGAGGTTTGCTTTCGTCAATGATTCTCACTGTTTATTTAGTCCCGATGGTTTACTACGTTGTAGATCGTATTAAAGAGAAAATCGCAAATAGAAAACATAAATAAATAGATAAAATGAATAAAATAATCATAATTATTAAGTCGCTTTTAGTTATTGTACTGCTTTCTTCATTCAGTATTCAAAAGCAGGAAACCTGCTCATTAACAGTGGATGTATGCGAATTGCGAAATTCAAAAGGCACTGTACAATTCGCCTTATACAACAGCGAAGATGCATTCCCCGATGAGCATTACAAAAAGTATTTCAAGAAACTTACCGGGAAAATAGTAAACGGGACATCGACTGTAACATTCGAAAACCTTCCGGAAGGAAAATATGCGGTGAATATCTTACACGATGAAAACAATGACGGGAAAATTAAAAAAGGAATCATATTACCCAAAGAGGGTATCGGTTTTTCTAATTTTCAGTCCATTGGCTTCTCAAACCGGCCTTCATTTTCCAAAGCGTCTTTTAGTGTGCTGAATGACAAAAAGATAAAGGTTAATATTATATACCTGTAATAGATGAAACGATGCTCATTTATGATATTGATTTCTATATTTCTTGTCCTTTCAGTTTTAGGGCAGGAAAGAGATTCAATACCTAAGATTGGACTTTCTATAATTTCGCAGGTCAATCAGGGGAATAGTTATGTTACTTTTCCTACTGACATTGGTAATATTGAACCACTCTGGTTCGAAGGGAATGTTATCCCGAATTTCTACCTCCGTGAAAGCAGAAACTCCCGGTTAATGGGCGTTCTAACACCGCAGATTATTATCCGGATGTATAATGAGCCTTCTTTTCCTGTGCGAACTCCGAGTTATATGCCGCAGATAACGATCTATTATCAGTTTAAAAGCCAATCGGGTTCACGCACTAAAAGTTTATTTGTAAGGCTGGCACATCATTCAAACGGTCAGGAAGGAGACTTTTTTCTGGAAAATGGCGATCTGAATTTAAAATCAGGAGATTTTGCGACCAATTATTTTGAGCCGGGATTCATCATTACAAACATAAATAAACAACTAAATGCCTATCAGTTTTTCAAAACTTCTGTTGAAATCCATCCGCCAGGTTCAAGCAGCTCTGAACTCGACGGAATTTACAGTAAAGTTCGCTGGCATACAGCAGCCTCGATATTTAAACTTCAGAATAATAGCAACTTAATTGCAAATAAAGGAACTGCGTCAATATCTCTAAAAGGGGAAGCTAGCTGGATGTTTGGTGATGTGAACAATTGGGATCGGATTTCAGCAGACAGACTGAACCTGAGGCTTACTTTTTATTATCACCCAAAATTTCTGGAGGATATCGGGCTATTCGTTCAATACTATAATGGGTTGGATTATTACAACATGTATTTCAGTCGCAGGCTGGATGTTCTCCGGTTTGGATTAATGACAGAAAAGTTAAGGTTTTAAATCTAAAAGTATGGCAAATAATGAGTTAAACACCGAAACTAAGATATTAGACGCAGCGAATAGCATCTTTCTGTTGTTCGGATATCATGGAACCACACTCCAACAAATTGCAACCAAGGCAGGAGTTAATACTGCAGCAATACATTACTATTTTCGTTCAAAAGAAAATATTTATGCTCTGGTTCTTAAGAATAACCTTTCTCTGCTTCTTGATGCATTGAATCACAACGAATTTTATTCTGAGCAAAAATCCAAAGCACCATTTTCTCCAGATGTCACCCAAAATATAGAAACTGAAAGGATAGCCTGGTTTTTGATAAACGAGTTTCGAACCAATAATCAATTCATTAGAGAAATGATTCGGACAAACGATAAAATAAGTAACCTGATTACCTCCATTTTTAGTTATCCTGAAAACCTTGAAATTTTAGAAAGTCTGATAACTAGTCAATTCTCGAAAATTATAAATCAGGATTTGCCGGGCAAAAGTAATTCTATTAAAGAAGCCTTAAAATAGCTTATAAACAACTAATATTTAAAAAGTTAAAATACATGAAAACAGATCAGGTTTTTAAAGCACCAATGGAGAAATCCACCGATTTTAAATTTGATGCACAGGTGGCTGATGTATTTAATGACATGGTTGGACGATCTGTTCCTTACTATCTTGAAATGCAGCGTATGATGGCTGAAATTATTCCTGATTTTGCGCGACCAAATACATCAATTTATGATCTTGGTTGCTCGACTGGCACAACTCTCCTTTCGCTTGATAAACGGCTTGATCAGTCTGTCCGTTTTGTTGGAGTTGATTCTTCAGCAGAAATGATTGAGAACTCGAACAGCAACTTCCGAAATAACGAACTCACCCGTCCATATGATCTGATTACAGCCGATTTGTACAAACCTTTTGAGATTAAAAATGCATCAGTTGTAATCCTATGCCTGACACTTCAGTTTATAAGACCTCTTTACCGACAGAAAATGCTTAAGTCTATTTATCTGCAAATGAATAATGGAGCTTGTTTGATTTTAATCGAAAAGATTTTGGCTGAAGATACTGACTTGAACCGGCAGTTTATTAATTATTACTATGATTTAAAACGCCGGAATAACTACGATGAAATGGAAATCTCGCAAAAGAGGGAAGCTCTTGAGAATGTATTAATTCCTTATAAATTAAGTGAAAATCTGCAAATGCTGGCTGAAGCTGGATTTAGCAAAACCGAAGTCTTTTTTAAATGGTACAATTTTGCGGGTATAATCGCAATTAAATAATTTGAGTTATGGTGAAATTTGGAAATTGGGTTTTTCACAACCGCAACTGGTTTTTCGCTCTTTTTTATGCAACATTGTTCATCCCTTCGTTTGCTCTTACCGATGATTTGAGTATTCAAATTGGGCTGGGTCTGGCAATATTTTTATTTGGAGTAATGTCACGTGGTATTACAATTGGCTTGGAGTACATCGTTCGGGGTGGACTGTACAGGCAGATTTATGCCGATAAACTCGTCACTTCGGGCATATATAGCATTTGCAGAAACCCCATGTACTTTGGTAATATATTGATACTGCTGGGAGTCGGCATTTTTGCAAATTCGGCGCTCTTTGTTTTCCTGACAATTCTCATTTTTATTTTTTTGTACGCTGCTATTATTTTGGCCGAACAATCATTTCTGGAAAATAAATTCGGAGAAGAATATAAACTTTACAAGAAGAATGTCAATGTAATTATTCCTGATTTCACAAAAATAAAAAACGCGTTTAAAGGCCAGGAATTCAACTTGAAAAAGGTGATCCGAAAGGAGAACAACTCTTTCTATCTCTATCTTGGCGGATTGCTGCTTCTGTTGTTATATCAAAAACACATCAGCTTCATTTACTTCTTAATTATTGGGGAAATATTGCTCGTCAGTTATTTAACTATCCGGTTTATGAAGAAGAAAAATATGCTAGGATAATCACGCCACAGGAGATGGGCTTAGAATAAACACACCAAAATTATGACAATCAGAAACAAATTGATAGTTTTCATTGCTGCTATTGCATTACTCTCTTGTGATGGTATGTTTGACTACTCTCCTTACTTAATTGATTTTAGCGAAGAAAACAGAAATGTTAATCAACAAAATATCGAAAAATTAGCTAATCAGATAAAAGACGATACAATTACAATTGCCTTTACCGGCGATACTCATCGTTGGTTTGATGAAACAGAAAAGTTCGTAGCAAAAGTAAATCAAAAACCATCTGTTGATTTCGTAATACACGTTGGTGATATAGCTGACTTTGGGTTACCCAAACAATATATATGGGGAAATTCGTATTTACTGAAGTTGAATACCCCATATTTTGTGGTTGTTGGAAATCACGATTTAGTTGGGAATGGCCTTACAGCTTACAACGAAATGTTTGGTCCTTTGGATTTTAGTTTCATTTATAACAAAGTGAAATTTATTTTTTTAAATACAAATAGCCGGGAATTTCTATTCAACGGGAAGGTTCCAGACATTCAGTGGCTTGATAATCAGTTAAAACCAAGCATAGAATTTACGAGAGCTGTTGTGATTTTTCATGTACCACCCATGCATGGAGATTTTGATACCTCACTGGATGAATCGTTTCATAACACCTTAATACGCTACAACAATGTTCTATTTACAGTTCACGGACATTCGCATAACTTTGAAATTTACAAGCCTTATAATGATGACATTACCTGCGTAAATGTATATAGTATTGAATACAATAAATTTAATGTAATTAAAATATCAAATGATCAATTTGAAGTTACGACACTGGACTTTTAGAATAGTATTGATAATATATTTGCTACATTGTATCTCATT
>JBAZCD010000243.1:0-5138 GCA_041671205.1 Pedobacter sp. | reverse complement strand
GTATTTCCTACACTCTTGGCGCAAATCTTGAAAAACTGACTTTAACAGGAACTGCTGCAATTAACGGAACAGGTAATGCTTTAAATAACGTCATTACAGGTAATTCAGGAAATAATATCCTTAATGGTGGAGTTGGAGCTGATACTATGATAGGTGGTACTGGCAAGGATACTTACACCGTTGATAATGCAGGTGATGTAGTTACAGAAACTTCAACCTTAGCAACCGAAATTGATACCGTAAATTCAAGTATTTCCTACACTCTTGGTGCAAATCTTGAAAACCTGGCTTTAACAGGAACTGCTGCAATTAATGCAACAGGGAATGCTTTAAATAACATATTAGCCGGCAATAGCGGCAACAATATTCTTAATGGTGGAGTTGGAGCTGATACTATGATAGGTGGTACCGGTAATGATACTTACACTGTTGATAATAAAGGTGATGTAGTTACAGAAACTTCAACCTTAGCAACCGAAATAGATACCGTAAATTCAAGTATTTCCTACACCCTTGGTGCAAATCTTGAAAAACTAACTTTAACAGGAACTGCTGCAATTAATGCAACAGGTAATGCTTTAAATAACATATTAACAGGTAATTCAGGAAATAATATTCTGACTGGTGGAGTTGGTAACGATACCATTAATGGTGGAGTTGGCGTTGATACTATGGTAGGTGGTACTGGTAATGATACTTACACTGTTGATAATAAAGGTGATGTAGTAACAGAAACTTCAACCTTAGCAACCGAGATTGATACAGTAAATTCAAGTATTTCCTACACTCTTGGCGCAAATCTTGAAAACCTAACTTTAACAGGAACTGCTGCAATTAACGGAACAGGTAATGCTTTAAATAACATATTAGCCGGCAATAGCGGCAACAATATTCTGACTGGTGGTGCCGGTAATGATACCATTAATGGTGGAGTTGGAGCTGATACTATGATAGGTGGTACTGGTAAGGATACTTATACTGTTGATAATACAGGTGATGTAGTTACAGAAACTTCAACCTTAGCAACCGAGATTGATACCGTAAATTCAAGTAGCTCCTACACACTTGGTGCAAATCTTGAAAACCTGGCTTTAACAGGAACTGCTGCAATTAATGCAACAGGGAATGCTTTAAATAACATATTAGCCGGCAATAGTGGCAACAATATTCTTAATGGTGGAGTTGGTAACGATACCATTAATGGTGGAGTTGGTGCTGATACTATGGTGGGTGGTACCGGTAATGATACTATGATAGGTGGTACTGGTAATGATACTATGATAGGTGGTACTGGTAATGATACTTATTTGTTTAATATCGGAGACAAAATTGATACATTAACTGATTCAGCAGGAAATGATTTTATTAAATTAGGAAATGCTGTAAATAAAAATAAAGTTGCGTTCTTTAAAAATACATCAGGTATTTTCTCTCTTGATTACGGAAATTCCACCGGAATTGACAAAGTTGCAGTTAATAGCTGGAACACAACAGCAAATCAAATAGAGAAAGTACAGCTTAATGACGGAACATTTATTACCAATACAGAAATAAACACAATTATCCAGAATATGACATCTTATGCGACAAGTCATAGCATTGCTTTAACCAGTGTAGAAGATGTAAAAAATAATTCAGAGATTATGAGCCTGTATATGAATAATTCTTGGCATAATTAAACCGGATTAAAATCTTGAAAAACAGGATTCCGTAACAAGTTTTGTGTAAACCTTAATTTGAGAGATTAGAGAAATTTTTCTAATCTCTCTTCAAAATACAGGAGTTACGCAAAATAAATTAAAAGTATAAAAATGCAACATCTTGATTTTTCTTTTTTCGAAAAGAATGTCAGGATGTTGCTATGAAACATATATATACTTATAGAATGGCACTATTATCAACAGAAGGCAACTTTTAATTTTTCTGTCTGATTCTATTAGCCTATCATAAAATTACTTTATAATAAGCTTGAATTAAATGTTTTTATCTAAATGAAATTGTAGCCCCATAGCCGTATTCATGTTAATTAACGAGATTAGCCAGGCAAGCGTAGATTCTGCACCTTGATTACCATTAATTCCTTGCCTTTCCAGTCCATCGCCGCATCCTCCTGTTTTATAATCACACACCGGAAGCTGTAGGTCGTTCTGTCCAAGAAACCAACTCAGGCATCGTTCGCTTTCTTCAAACCATTGTTTATCTCCGGTTGCAATATAAACATCTAAACAAGCATCAATTAAACCCTTAACTTCAATTGGCTGCTGGTCAAACATGGAACGATTTCCGTTTTTATCAAGCCATCCGTTATTACCGATTATTGAAAGATGTCCATCCTGTGCTGTTTGAACTTTTAACAGCCATTTTAAAGATTTTATACCTGTATCATACATTTCCTGATCAGGTATCCATTTCCCGGCGACAATCATAGCATGCGACAAAATTGCATTTGCGTAAGTAGCCGTATTTTCGCACCATGTCCACTCCTCGGAAGCGTTATTTTTAAATAGTTGATGTATTTTTTTTGCTAAATCATCACGAATTTTACGAACATATGAATCTCCTCCGTAAATGGACAAATATGCCTGTAAACCAAGAACAGTATAGCCCCAAGCTCGCGGTGAAGAAAAATGTTCGACCATCGGCAATGCATCAAGGAATAAACGCATAGCCATATTTCTAATAGAACTATCGGGCGCTTCTTTAACAGTTGTGCCTAATCCCCATAAAGCACGTGCATGGGAATCTTCGCTTCCTGCTAACTCCAGCCATCTGCGGTCATAAGACATAAAATTACGAAATCGACCATTTTCCTGATTAAAGGCATAGTATAAAAATGCCAAATATTTTTGTATCAAAAGTAAAACGTCTTTATCTTTTCTGAGTGAATAATACTTTGTGAGTGCTATTAATCCGCGCGCATTGTCATCAACACAATAACCGTGATGAAGATTCGGGGTCGTGTATTTAGCGTGTTGCAACAATCCTGTATCATCAGTAAGAGTTTTCAAATGCGATAAATTTATTTCAGGCAGTTCATTAAATATTTTATGATATTTAATGGCAACTTCCTGTATATTTTCAAGCGGTTTTCTTTCATTAATCTCTGAAAGAAGGTCTAAATGCATTCTTGCAACTTCTTTCCAAGTCATTGAACGACCATATTGATAACCTTTAAATCTCATCATTTCTCGTTCTTGATCATTTGATAAGAGATTATTAATTTCTTTTGCCATCGCTGTCGGATTATTAAAAGGAACCAATCGTCCTCTGCCCTCTGCCAATAATTCTTCAGCATGCCAGAAAGGTGTCGACACAACTGCCGTACCAACTCCTAAAGCATAGGCAAGAGTCCCTGAAGTAATTTGCTCCTTTTTTAAATAAGGAATTGCATAAATTTTTGAAGTTTGAAGATATTGAATAAGCGTTTCAAGTCTAACAAACTGGTTATGAAATACGATATGATTTTCCATCCCCAATTTGTTAACTAATTGCTGTAAATCATGCCTGTACGAATCTCCTGATCTTTCAAGAATATGAGGATGCGTTTGACCTAATATAAGATATAGAGCATTAGGATGTTCTTTTATAATTAAAGGCATAGCTTCTATCATAGATTCGAGTCCTTTATCAGGACCAAGAAGCCCGAAGGTAAGAATTACGTCTTTATTTTTTACTCCAAAAAGATCATTAAATAATCCAGGAGGTTTAAAAGAAGCATCGGGTATTCCATGAGGGATAAAAGCTATCATTTCTCTATCGATGCCGTATACTTTTGTAAGTATGTCAAAAGCTTTTTTACTCATTACAAGCAATCTATCCGAATATTTTGCTATTCCTTTCATTACTTTGCGCTGTCCGTCTGTCGGATTTTCAAGTACGGTATGTAAATTAGTAATAACAGGCATTTTTAAAAATTGAAGCATATGCAAAATGTGAGAACCGTCTTCTCCTCCAAAAATTCCGTATTCGTGCTGTACAATAGCCGCCTCGTATTGATTGGCGTTTAAATAATCAGCTGCCCAAAAATAATCGGCTTGTATGTTTTGTCTGACTCTGAATTTGACTTGAGATGAATAATTATGGCCTTCAGGAATATCATCCATAGCTACATTTATCAAATTTTCCGGCATTGTTAATTCTCGTGCCAATGATTGACTTAAATCTGTAGTAAAAGTAGCAATCCCGCATTGCCTTGGCAAATAATTACCAATTACGGCAATTTTTCCGATGTTTTCAATTTTTCTCGGATTCATCATAATTTTTTTATTCACTTTCTTTTTTGGATATTATCAAATAATTCAGCTAACGATACCGTTACAATTCCGGAGCTGGTATCAGACATTGCATAGGGGATAATTAATTCGTCATTATGGATTATTGAGCCGCAGGAATAAACTACGTTTGGTACATATCCTTCACGTTCTTCCTCAAGAGGAATAAGCAAAGGCTCAATCATAGTCCCGATAACTTTGCTCGGGTCTTTGAGGTCTAAAAGAATAATACCAATACAATATTCTCTCATAGCTCCTACTCCATGCGTAATAAGAATCCATCCCTGATCTGTTTCAATAGGAGAACCGCAATTGCCTATTTGCACAAATTCCCATTCATTTTCAGGTTCTTTTAAAAGTTTCGCATTATGCCAAAAATGGATATTTTCTGAGGACATCAGATATAAATTTTCTCCGTCAACACGGGAAATCATCATATATTTGCCGTTAATTTTTCGGGGAAAAAGAGCCATCCCTTTATTTTTTGAAAATTGACCATTTAAAGTAATCATTTTAAAAGTAAGAAAATCTTTTGTTTCAAGAATTTGAGGCAAAATTCTATGCCCGTTATAAGCGGTATAAGTTGCATAATAAATAACTATGCCTTCTTCATCGACAAAACGGACAAATCGCGCATCTTCAAGACCATTGCTATCGTTTTGTGATGCGGGGAAAATAATTTTTTCGGACAATTCCTGATCAAGCCTGAATTGCAGTTCATAATTAGATTTAGCAAGCCATATTATATTTTCGCCAATTTCTTTATGCTCCGAATCAATAATAATGCGCAATACAGCAATCAAATCTGAAAGAAGAAATTCGTCTGACAGCATATCAGAAACCTTCTGAGAAATAATATTTTCGGGC
>JBAZCD010000242.1:0-5144 GCA_041671205.1 Pedobacter sp. | reverse complement strand
TCTGGAAAACCCGGAAAGTATTGACGCAGATAATACCCTTTTTCCATGTGCTACGGTATTTACAATGCCAAGCAGCGGTGAGAGCGGCAAATGGAAAATGATTGTGATGATCAAAAAAGAGGGCCAGACAAAATATGGAAAAGCCGAAATGCCAATTCAGGTAAAGCAATCCCAGCCAGAACGGGTAAAAACCATAAGCGCAGCTGATGGCTCAAAACTGACGATCGCTTATATCTCCCCATCAAGCCCTAAGGTAGGCGTAAATGATTTTGAGCTAGCTATTTTCAAAAAGCAGGACATGATGACCTTCCCTGCCGAAGATACCTACAGCATCACTATGACTCCTGAAATGCCAAGCATGGGACATGGTTCACCGAATAATGTAAATCCGGCACTGACTAAGAATGGCCATTATAAAGGCAAAGTAAACTTTACCATGACCGGCGACTGGAGAATAAATCTGGTTCTGAATAAAGACGGAAAAACAAGCTCAACCTTCTTTGATCTTTTATTCTAAAAGCATGAAAGCTTCGTTAAAAATTCTTTTGCCACTGAGTATCCTGATCATTTCAGGATACTCAGTGGCAGCTCAAGCTGTTCAGGATACCGTTTTCAGGCACCTGATACTAAAGGAAGTTCAAATCCAGGGCTATACCCAGAGTAAACACCCCGGCTCAGCATTTTACCAGTCTTCAAGCCTGTCGGGCACCGAAGATATCCTTTCCAGAATTGAGGGGGTCAGCCTGATCCGCCGGGGACCAATAGGAATGGAACCCGTGCTCCGGGCTTTCAGTGCAGGACAGATTAATGTTGTGATTGATGGTATGAAGTTCTTTGGGGCATGTACTGATAAAATGGATCCGGTTACTATTTATACTGAGCCGGTCAACCTCAAAAGTATCGATATAAAATACGCCGGTGATGGCATGGCTATGGGATCCGCAATAGGCGGATCCCTGAATCTGAAATTAGCTGAAGCCATGATCAATCCTGAGAAAAAATTTTCCGGCACCATAGCTTCGGGCTTTTACTCAGCCGCCGCTGCCATTCAGAATATTCTGGCTTTGGATTACAGTTCAGCTAAATGGGCAATGCGTATCAGTGGTGTTTACCGTAAGGCGGGAGATTATCGTGATGGATTAAGCAGAAAAGTGGATTTCTCACAATATGAAAAAGCAAATGTCAGCATTTCAACCAAATACCAGCTGAATAAAAGCAGCAGCCTAAAAGCTGATGTATTGATTGATGATGGATGGAACATTGGCTACCCTGCCCTCCCAATGGATGTGGGACATGCAGGGGCAAGAGTCGGTGCAATCACCTATAGAAATAATCCGGCTGAAGGATTGATCAAAGATCTGGAAACAAAAGTTTATGTGAACAGCATCCGTCATACGATGGATGATACCCGACGCCCTTTTGTGCCGATACACATGGATATGCCAGGATGGAGTGATACCCAGGGCGCGTATATTCAGACCCAGCTCAGAAGCCGGAGAAAACATTCGATCAGTATGAAACTAGACAGCTATCATAACCGTGTGAAGGCCGACATGACCATGTATCCCGCTAATAGCGCTCCCATGTATATGCTTACCTGGCCTCTGAATCATCAAACGGTAACCGGCCTTTTTGTACAGGATCTGATTTCACTAAATGATAAAAGCCGGATCGACTTTAAAGTCCGCATGGATGCCGCCTTCTCAAAAGTCGCTGACAAGATGGGACAGGATCAATTCGCAGTTTTAGGTTATGATGTTTCAAAGCCGGAGAATGGTCTGCTCAAAAACATCAGTGCGGGCTACACCCGTTATCTTGATTCAGAGTTTACATTCTACGCAAGTGCAGGCTATGCTGAGCGCTTACCAAGCACATCCGAACGGTATGGATTTTACCTGTTCAACCGGATGGATAATCACGATTATCTCGGTAATCCCAACCTTAAAAACGAACAGGCAATTAATGCTGAGTTAAATATTATTTATTCAGGAAATAATATTTCTCTTAAATTAAGTGGCTTTACCAGCCTCATGCAGCAATATATTATCGGACAAACACAAGCCGGTTTAAGTGTGATGACCATTGGAGCTGATGGTGTGAGGGCATACAACAATATTTCTTCGGCAAGGATCAGCGGTGCGGAAAGCAGCCTGAACTACCAGTTTGCAAATCCTCATTTCCTGTTTAATAATACATTAAAATGGGTTCTTGGCAGAGATAATACCGGGAATCCCTTGCCACTAATCGCTCCTTTGAAATCGGTGAGCGGATTACGTTTCACCCATCAGAATTTGTTCATTCAGGCTGAGAATGAAATAAGCGCAGGACAGCAGAAGATCAGCTCAGCTTTTGGTGAAAAACCAAGTCCCGGATTTTCAATCGTTAACATCAGGGCAACCTATACTTTCAAATTTAAAAATTCCAATCTTGAATTTTCTGCAGGAGCAGAGAACCTGCTGGACAAAGCTTATTATGAGCATCTCGACTGGGGCAAAATGCTGCGTCCCGGAAGAAATATTTACACCATGTTATCCATGAAATTCTAATAATAAATTAAAAGAAGTGTTTGGACTGACCGAAAACCCATTCAAGTATTGCCCATTTAAAACCGAAATATGATGAACCTTGACAGAACAATTGAGTATTTTATCAAAGAGAACAAAATAGCAAGCATCTGTTGTGTCGACGAACAGAATAAGCCTCATTGTTTTCATTGCTTTTACGCTTTTGATGAAAAAAACTGCCTCTTATTTTTCAAATCATCGATATCATCATTACATTCGAAGCTGTTTGCAGAAAACTCAAACATTGCAGGAAGCATTTTGCCTGAAAAACACAATTTTTTAGCATTAAAGGGCATACAGTTAACTGGTGAAATTCTCGGTGAATTCTCATCCAGGCAAATTAATCCTGATGCTTTTTACCACAACAAATTTCCGCTGGCGCTGGCAAAGCCCGGAAAAGTGTGGTGCATTGAGCTGCTCAAGATAAAGATGACAGACAATACAAACTTCTTTGGAAAGAAATTAAGCTGGGAAAGAGATCCAACAGAGTTTTAAATTGTCTTTTTTATTATGGCTGATCAAAATAACTATTGAAAACAAATTCGGCGGACCGGTTTAATGAAAGATTTAAGAATAGCGATAAGCGGTTACGGAAGCATTTCACCTTTGGGTATCAACAGCAGAAAAATCTGGAACAAATACCAGGATGATCAGCATTGTTTTCAAAGAAAACAAATAGACAACTCAGAAGAATGGATGGCCGCATTAGCTCCGGATGCGGAAGAAGTGATTTCCGGCCTCAGTAAAGATAAAAAATATCAGCAGCTCGACCGCAGTGTGCTTTATGCCATTGGCGCTTCAAGAATTGCAGTAAATCAGGCCGGCTGGGACAAAAATGAAGGATTTGGTATCAATATCGGCTCATCAAGGGGGGCAACTGAAACCTTCGAAAAATATCATACAGAATTTATTGAGAACGGCAGGCAAAAAGTAAACCCGCTGACTTCACCGGGTACAACATTGGGTAATATAGCCAGTTGGGTAGCCTGCGACCAGAATAACCGGGGGCCGGTAATTTCGCATTCGGCAACCTGTTCAACAGCTTTACAATCGGTAGCCAATGCAGCAGCATGGCTCAAATCCGGTTTCTGTACCCGCTTTCTTGCCGGCGGCAGTGAAGCGCCCCTGACCTCGTTCACCATTGCACAAATGAAGGCCCTGAAAATTTATTCAGCCCTTGAAAAGGATTATCCCTGTCAAAGTATGGATCAGACAAAAAAACAAAATTCCCTGATCCTGGGTGAGGGTGCTGCCTGTTTTTGTCTTGAACTGTCGTCAGACAATGCCATGGGCTATATTACAGGCTTAGGTTACGGTACAGAGATCATCAGCCATGGCGCTTCATTGTCTGCCGATGCTTTCTGTCTTCAAAAATCAATGCAGATGGCAATGGAAGGGCATGATCCAAATAGTGTTGATGCAGTGATCATGCATGCTCCGGGAACAATACTTGGAGATAGTTCAGAAATGAAAGCCATTGATCTTGTATTCGGTAAAAACCGGCCTTTATTAACCGGCAACAAATGGAAAATCGGACATGCCTTCGGAGCTTCCGGTGCCCTGAGTCTGGAAATGGCACTCTTAATGCTGAAGCATGATCAATTTATTCAGGTTCCGTATATTCAGCAGGAAAAACAAAATAAACCGCTCAGGAAAATACTGATCAATGCGGCAGGATTCGGAGGTACGGCATTCAGCCTCCTCCTTGAAAATAATCCGCAAAACTGACAAGGATCATTTTTATCCGTTGCGACACAATCTAATTTTGGCACATGATTATTTATAAACAATTCACGTTTGATTCAGCACATTACCTCCCAAATGTTCCTGAAGGACATAAATGCGGTAATATGCACGGACACACCTACGGACTAACTGTTTTTATTGAAGGGGATCCCGATAAGGAAAGCGGCTGGATCATCGATTATGCAGACTTGAAAAAAAATATCAAACCTGTAATTAACCTGCTTGACCATCACTTATTGAATGAAATCCCGGGATTGGAGAATCCTACCAGCGAGGTCCTGTCCGTTTGGCTTTGGAATAAGATAAAGCCGCTCATTCCGAAACTAAAAAGGATAGAGCTAAAAGAGACTCCTACTTCAGGAGTGATCTATGAAGGTAAATAAGCCGGAACTCCCATACGATTCATCCATCAGTTTTCCCTTCAGAAGTTCAAAAATTTCATCTGCCTCCCATAGATCAAAATCTTCATGCTCTTTTTTTGAAACATCAAAAGTACTCAGATCAATATGCAGGTCGGGAACTAAATCGTGCTGACTCAAACAGGCCCTTGAACAGGCCAGCGGGCAGCCGTCAATAACTATTATTTTCCTTCCTGAAGAGGCCGTTCTGACCAGTTTCCTAACCCCTCCCCCAACCCCGGCAATGCACGACATATCCGCTATTCCCGCTCTGTCTATCCGGACAGCGAGATAATTTGCCATTTGGGCAGCACTGGAGCATCCTGAACAGGAATAGATCAGCGGTTTGGATGTATTCATTTTTATCGGAATTATTTCATAAACAAATAAAAGACAAATTTATCTTTTATTAAAATCTTATTTTATATTTGTGATG
>JBAZCD010000241.1:578-5145 GCA_041671205.1 Pedobacter sp. | reverse complement strand
TTAATCGTTTCATGATTGTTCTTTTAATATTTTTTGTTTGTCAAATAATATTCTTTGCACAGCGAAACCCAAGATTTGCAATGCAATAATTTCCTTTTAAACTTCCGCGATAGCTGAACCGGAGATAACCGGCATAATCCGTCTTGTCAACAACATTCAGGGAACCTGCAGCACAAAATAGTTTCTGATCATCAGAATTGTTTCCGCGGGAATCTGAAGAAGTGATGTAGCTGTTGAAATTAAAAGTCCATTCCCAGATTAATCCATGCATATCATACAATCCATAAATATTCTGGTAGGTTGTTTTTATATTGGGTAATACCGGAAGATTTGGTCTTTTATACCAATCTAATATATAGTCGGTCAGTGAAGAATATTTAATATTTTTTGGCGTTCCCATTCCTGCAAATTCCCATTCTGCTACCGTTGGAAGTCTTTTATTTTTCCACTGGCAATAAGCCCGGGCAGCAAACCATGATACATTTACTACCGGAGAGTTGTAGATATTCTGATTTGATTTTCCGATAGATAAATCGCTTTCCCAATGCCTTAAATAATTAGCATCCGCAAACAGCCTGTTCACTTTTGATTTGCGCCATTCGGGATTGGCTTTCACAAATTCAAGAAATTCTGTGTTGGTTACTGCGGTTTCATCCATTTTAAAGGCCGCTACCGGTATTGGCTTATTGCTTTTAGTAATAAAGAAAGGTTCATACATTCCCTTAGGAATGGGGAGCATTTTTTTTTCAGAATTAACTGCTTCCTTCTGTGCATAGGAAGCACTGAAGAAAGCAGTTAAAATCAATATGATTAATAAATATCTCATGATAATATGATGTCATAAATCATCATTATAAATATTTCTTATTATCTTATTTTTTTGAAAATTGAATTGTTTTCGTCACCAGAAACTTTTATTTGAGCAATTGCTCCTTTATTAAATGCGCGGAATATAGCATGATCAACCACATTAAGCATACCCGGAACCTGGAGTTTCATTTCAACAATGGTAGAGCCGCCGGCAGGAATTAAAGTGGTTTGCACATCCTTGTTCATTGCCTGGCCGCCTTCTATATAAACATTGTCAAAAATTTCTCCAATCACATGGAATGATGAAACGAGATTGGGGCCGCCGTTTCCAACAAACAATCTCACTGTTTCGCCCACCTTTGCGGTTAGGGCATTGGGACCGGTTGTTGAACGAACTCTGCCATTGAAAAGGACGTAATCTGCATGTTCTTCAATCGCTTTAGTTTCATCAAAATCCTGTAATCCTTTTGCTCCATACTTTCCCTTAGTATAAAAATCACCCTGCATCAAATAATATTCTTTATCCACTTTTGGCATTCCGCCCTGTGGCTCTACCAATATTAAACCGTACATGCCGTTGGCAATGTGCATACCTACCGGGCCGGTAGCGCAGTGGTACACGTATAAGCCCTGATTTAATGCACGGAATTGAAAGCGCGTTGACTGGCCGGGTGCGGTAGCTGTTGCCGCTGCGCCACCACCCGGTCCGGTTACAGCATGCAGGTCTATATTATGCGAAACCTTACTGTCAGCAGCATTTTTGAGTGTAAAATCAATCAGATCACCCTGTCTTACTCTGATAAATTTCCCCGGAACACTGCCGCCGAATGTCCAGAAAGTATAATCGGTGCTGTCGGCAATTTTCATTACCTTTTCAATTACTTCCAGTTCTATCTTTACCCTTTTGGGTGATGTATAGGTTAGCGGTTTCGGTACAAGCGGGGCATCTGTTAGTTCTGCAACTACCTCACCGGTAATGACAGTATCAATATTGGAAGCGCCGGAAGATGAAGCAGCATTGTCCTTGCAAGCGGTTTGCATGCTGGCTATTGCCGCTGCAACCATAATAATTAACCAGGTCTTTTTCATTTTGTTTTTTTATTAAGTGAAACAATTCATTGTTTGTTTATAGGGAATTATTCAATGGATTTTTTTAAATAGTAAAATTTCCGGTTGAATATTTAATGATAACCAAATCCAGTTCTGAGTGGGTTTCATATTTTGGTTATCAGGTATATTTTTTACATATTTCATAGAGGTTGCAGTAAATATTTGTGAATAACCACCAGAAATTTTGGCACCGCCGGGCAATTGGTGCTGGAAACTTAGATCAGCTTCATTGCCCAAAACTGAATTGGCCTTCCTGCCTTTATAGTCAATGATTTTTCCGGCTGCTTCAAAATGATGGAATGTTAGCTGGTAAGTTGTATTAGCAGTGGGTTTACAGGAAACATTGATGTAGCTGTCCCATAAGCCTGTATTTTTATGCGGACTCGAAACATAGAAATAATCCATGTTACCATAAAATTTATGATGGGTTCCATATAATGGATTGAAGTTTGTGACCAGCAATGAACTGTTATCCATGCCCTTCCCGCTTAAATAATCACTTCCGATGCCGGCGATGATCTTTTTACTGACAGAATAATTTCCATATACTGAGCCCATCCAGGCGCTGGTTTTCTGCGAGGTCATTGTTTTAAGGTCGGCACGGCCTGTCTGGTAATAAAAACTGGCAGTGGCAGAAATTTTTTTATTTTTCAGGAATGCATTAGTCCCGATAGTTTGCAAATGTGAAAGGAGGGAATCGATACGGTTTTGTTTGTCAAGGTTCATCACTAAAGCCGAGAAAGACACCTCATCTGTCAGGATATAATGCATCCAGGCAAACTCCATGGATTTATAGGGCTGGCTTAGCGAATCGTTGAAGAAAGTACCGTTTATTCTTTCAGCATTCTGGTTATAGGCTAAGCCAATATCAGCTTTGAATTTGCCTTTCTGGTATTTGAAAAGTGCGGCATCATGCTTGCGACCGGCATTATTCCAGTCAAGTGCCCCCAAAATGCGTTCATCATCGTAAGATAATACCTGTCTCCCCACCTTTAGTTGCAGATTACGCTGCAAAAATAGTTGTGCCCATGCCTCATACAGGCTAAGGTCATTGGAGCTTTGCTGAATTTGCGGGTCTTTCCCCCAAACATTGATTACCTGCAATTGCAGTCCAACTGTTATTTTATTCCCTTTCGAATAATTTAATCCGATACGATTCCGCTGTGAGATGAAGGCCGCAAGATTTTGTGTGCTTAGCTGCGGAGTGAAAAGTCCATTCCTTACTTCGGCTCTTGGGCGAAGCTGAATGCTTAGTTTTAACTGTTCTTCCTGAACTGCTGCCGGCTGCTGCGCCAGCAGAGAATTTAAGGGTCCAAAGAAAAGAAGAAGTAGAACTGATATCGGAAGATATGAAGTGTATCCCGGGAATTTGAGTTGCTTATACATCTGACAATGTTTTATAAACGCTTGAACAAACTTAGTCTCACAATTCATTGTAATCCGTGACCTGGAGCGCATAAAAAAATGATAGATATCACAATAAAAGATAAAATTGTCTTTTATTGTGATATTTCAGATATATATGTTGATTAATGCTATTTGGTGTATATTTTGATTACGAAAAGTGCAGAACTATAAATCCAGCCAAGCAATGTCAGCCATAGGCAAAAACATTTTTCCGCTATCTGGCAAAATGATAAAACCAAATTTTTCATAGAATGCAAGTGCTTCACTATCCAATGGATCGACTACAACACCAATTGACCCCAGACTCCGACTGGCAATTTGATAGTTACGCTTAAGTGCATCCAGTAATATGATTCCGCCGAGTCCTTGTCCTTTAAACTTCACATCAATTGCCAGTCTTCCCAGTAAGGTAACAGGAGGTGCCTCATACGATCCCGGCATCTTCTTTTTAACACCTTCTGGTATCAGTTCTGCGGGTATAGATGCGTTTGAAAGCGTATAATAACTTTTGATAGTTGTATCCTCGAACATAGCAAATACTACACATACATTTTCGCTTGACATCCTGACTTGCCTGTATATGCAAGTAATTATCCAGCATCTCCTTACCACATTTAAAATCCTTCTTGTTTAATGAAGAATTTAACAGTTCTATTTTGACGCTCATTTATTGTCTTGCATGAACTTTTTATACCGTTCTGCAGTATCCTGTAATTTTTGATTGGGTCCTGATGGGTTCATAAATGCGTTAAAAAATATCTCCTGATCTTTTTTGGAAGCAAGAATAGTATTGTGTTCCTGGATAATAGCATTCGCTTTTTCCTGAACTGTATTGATAATAAAATCGGTAAGTGTACGAAATCCCCCCAAGCTGGTAGCATATTCAAAAAGCTCCTTTTGAATTTAGCATCAAACCTGACTTTACCGGATAATGTTAATTGCTTTTCCATAATAAATTTATTTTAAGCAAAAACACGGAAATAATCCGTACAAAATACAAGTCAAATTATTATTTAACTAGCCCAAATAAATTAAAAAACAAAAGCCCATCACTTTCGCAATGGGCTTTATAAACTTTTACTAATTTTCTCCAGTAAACCTCAGTACTACTGAACTTTTTTTTGCTCCTGAGGCTGGGCTCGAACCAGCGACCCTCTGATTAATCCCGCAAGTGCGGGACTCGAACCAGTTGCGCTAAAACACCAGTCAAAATTCGACTTTCAATAAGGCTCTGAATTAA
>JBAZCD010000241.1:0-568 GCA_041671205.1 Pedobacter sp. | reverse complement strand
CGTTCAATTTCGATTGCCACAGCCATTTTATCACCACAACTATAAATAGCTTTCAAATTCCAGGGCCTGTGTTTGGAAGTATACGTTGATAATAGAGAGTTATTGTGCTCATTTAATCTTCTAAATGGATCTGAAGAATATCCGACATAGTATTTATCTGACGATTCAGAATATAAGATATAGAGATAATACATCATCAATGAATTTGAATCCTCAATTTATGATGTGTAAAAGGAATTTGAAAATTGAATGTAGGAAAGGTATAAAAACAAAAAACCCCACCGGACATGGTGGGGTTTTGCTCCCGAAGCTGGGCTCGAACCAGCGACCCTCTGATTAACAGTCAGATGCTCTAACCAGCTGAGCTATTCGGGAATATGTTTTACGGTTAATTCCTAATATATCAACCAACCTCGCGTTGATTGGGATCGATATTCAGCGACCCTCTGATTAATCCCGCAAGTGCGGGACTCTAACCAGCTGAGCTATTCGGGAATATGTTTTACGGTTAATTCCTAATATATCAACCAACCTCGCGTTGATTGGGATCGATATTCAGCGACCCTCT
>JBAZCD010000240.1:0-5149 GCA_041671205.1 Pedobacter sp. | reverse complement strand
GGTTTTTAAAATCTACAAAAAGCAAAAACCCTCTCTACGCAGTGTAAAGAGGGTTTCGTACTCGGAGCGGGAATCGAACCCGCACTCGCTTTAGGGCGAACAGGATTTTAAGTCCTGCGTGTCTACCAGTTCCACCATCCGAGCATGGAGTACTCAATTTGCTCTAACAATCCAAAATTGGAGGGTCTACCATCCCGATAGCTATCGGGACCACCATCCGAGCAGATGGTTATTTACTATTTCAAACAAAAATTCCCTCTGTTAGGAGGGAGTTTCATATTGGAGCGAAAGACGAGATTCGAACTCGCGACCCCGACCTTGGCAAGGTCGTGCTCTACCAACTGAGCTACTTTCGCGTTTTGGTGAGTGCAAATATAGGCAGAAAAGCAATTTTGACAAGTATTTTTTATTTTTTTTAAATAATTATTCTAACTTATTGCTAATCAGCAGTTCAGAGATAAGGTCGCTCTCATAACCTTTACCAGCAGCATAGCGGCTTAGAAGATACCTCCGTTTAAATGGATCTTTCTCCGTTATTGTTTTCGATTTCTTCTCCAGTAGCTGTTCCAGCTTTGAAAGATAATCGTCCATATCAATTGCCATGAGCGATTTAGCAATGAGTTTATCCGGAACTCCCTTAAGATTTAGTCCCTGTTTTATCTTCATTCTGCCCCAGCCCTTGATTCTGAATTTCCCCAGCGTATAAGCTCCCGAAAAACGTTCTTCATTCAGAAAATTCTGATCAATAAGCTCAGAAATGATTTCCTCTGCATCTTTTTGATGCAAACCCCATTCGTAAAGCTTATTCCTGAGCTCATATTGCGACCTTTCCTGGTAGGCGCAATAGCTTTCAGCTTTCAGTTTGGCCTGCTCTCTGCTGAAGATTTTCAGTTTATTGTTCTCGTTTTTCAAAGCACTGAAATATCGCAAATATTTGAGAGGAATCTTTAAAATTTATTGAAATTAGCAGAATGAACCATATCCTATATTCAACAGAAGATCTCAGAGCTATCCTGAATGCGGAGTCTTTTATTCAGAATAAGGATGTTTTAATCAGAACCATACTTAGCGATAGCCGGAAGCTAAGCGATATCAATCATGCACTCTTTTTTGCCCTGAAAGCAAGGAGGGACGGGCATAGCTTTATTCCTGCTATTTATGAAGCTGGGGTAAGGAGTTTTGTGATTTCTGATCCCGGATTTGACACCGGAGCTTATCCTGATGCTAATTTTTACACGGTTAGTGATACGCTAACAGCTTTGCAGGATCTGGCAGCAGCTCATCGTTCGAAATTTAATTATCCGGTCATCGGTATCACCGGCAGTAATGGTAAAACCATTGTTAAAGAATGGCTCTATCAACTTCTGGTTCCTGAAAGTAATATTGTCAGGAGTCCTAAAAGTTATAATTCTCAGATCGGGGTACCTGTCTCGGTATGGGAAATGAATGAGGAGAATGATCTGGCGATCTTTGAAGCCGGAGTATCCAAAGCGGGCGAGATGGAGAATCTGGCCAGGATAATTCGGCCTACGATCGGAATACTCACCAATATCGGGGAGGCTCATAGTGCCGGTTTTGAAAGCCTTAATGATAAGATCAGGGAAAAGCTGAAGCTGTTTGAGGGAGTGGATCTGTTTATTTATTCAGATAAATACCTGGATCAGTATGATGGTGAAATACCCGGAAAGAATAAATTCACCTGGAACTATCGCGGACAGGCAAATTTGGAGGTTTTTGATGATGAGGTGCTTGAAGAAAGATTCCAGTTTCTGAGAGCGCGTTTCAATGGAAAGGATGTTCAGGCAATGATCCCTTTCACTGATCAGGCCTCCATTGAAAATGCGATCATCTGCTGGGCAAGCCTACTTGCATTAGGTTATGAGCCTGAAGAGGCCGACAAACGGCTTGAGAAGCTGATTCCGGTAGGAATGCGGCTTGAGCTTAAGAACGGCATTAATAACTGTTCTGTAATTGACGACTCCTACAGTCTAGACCTTTCCTCACTGGCTATCGCCCTTGATTTTTTAAAACAGCAAAACCAGCATCAGCGGCGTACATTGATATTATCTGATATTCCGGGGACTGATTCTGAAACGGTTTATGAACAGGTAAGGAATCTACTGGAGAATAAATCAGTCGACCGCTTAATTGCCGTAGGGGAGCATATCAGTAAGTATGCTGTTGAATATCCTTTTGAGACCGAATGTTTCGCCAGCACAGCGGATTTCCTGGAACATTTCGCCTCAATAAAGTTTCATAATGAGACCATACTTTTAAAAGGTGCAAGGGCTTTCGAATTTGAGCGAATCAGTCAGCTTTTAACGCAGAAGGTTCATGAAACCGTTCTGGAGATTAATCTGAATGCTTTGGAGTATAATCTGAATCATTACAAGTTGGAACTTGGTGCAGGTACAAAAATAATGGCCATGGTGAAGGCATTTTCCTATGGCAGCGGTAGTTTTGAGATTGCCAATCTGCTTGAATTCAATAAAGTAGATTATCTGGCTGTTGCCTATGCCGATGAGGGAGTTGCATTAAGGAATGCCGGTTGTAGTTTACCGATCATGATCATGAGTCCGGATACAATGGCTTTTGAAACGATCATTCAGCATAAACTGGAGCCGGAGATCTTCAGTATTCGGGTTTTAAATCAGTTTAAAGAGGTATTGAACCGAAAGAACCTGGAGAATTATCCAATCCACCTCAAACTGGTTACCGGCATGCACTGGCTTGGCCTTATGGAGGAAGAACTGGATGAACTAATTGAAATTCTGATCAATACCAGGCTGATACGCATTCAAAGTGTGTTTTCTCACCTTGTGGCAAGTGAGGATCCTGAGCATGATGAATTTACCAGGTACCAGACTGATCTCTTTTTCAGGCTTTCTGAAAGGATAGGCAAAAGCCTGAATTATCCTTTCATGAGGCATATCGCCAATACTTCCGGAATCAGTCGCTGGCCCGATTCCCGTTTTGATATGGTTCGACTTGGTATTGGCCTTTATGGAATAGATTCGGCTTATGATTCAAAATCTCCTCTACAAACCGTAACTTCGCTGAAAACAAGTATTTCACAGATCAAAAATATTCCTGCCGGTGATACAATCGGGTATGGCAGGGCAGGGAAGATGCCTGAGGGAGGAAGAATTGCAACGGTGAAGATTGGATATGCCGACGGATATCACCGGGGATTGGGCAATGGCAAGGGTAAAATGATCATAAGAGGTAAAGAAGTCCCTACCATCGGGAAGATTTGTATGGATATGTGCATGCTTGATATTACCGGGATTGATGCAGCCGAAGGAGATGAGGTGATCGTGTTCAATGATCAGATACGAGTGGAAGATATTGCCAGGCAACTGGATACGATACCCTATGAAGTACTTACAGGGATCTCTCAGCGGGTGAAACGAATATATTATTATGAATAGGATAGTCAGAGCTTTATTTAATTACCTGGTAAGAGGTGCCCTGGTCATTCTGCCTATTGCTGCGGCATTATTTTTCATTTACTGGGGGGTTTCTAAACTTGATTATGCACTTAATTTAAGTGATGTGATCTGGGTTGATCAAACCGGAAAGCCAATCTATATTCCGGGATTAGGCATTCTTAGTGTTGTAGTAATTCTGATTGTGGTTGGAATCATCGTGACAAACTTTGTAACTGATCCAATCAAAAAATGGTTTGGCCGCTGGTTCAAGAGGCTGCCCGTATTCAATGTGATCTATACCTCATTCAAGGATCTTACTGAGGCTTTTGTAGGTGATGATAAGAAGTTTAATGAACCTGTAGTCGTCGAAGTCAATGAAACCGGCTTAAAGAAAATAGGTTTTCTAACGCAGAAGGATCTTTCAAAGATTGGTTTCCCGGGAGAGGTAGCCGTATATTTTCCCTTATCTTATTCCTTCGCCGGACAATTATGCATTGTCAGCGCAGATCGGGTCAAACCCCTTAAGATGAGCGCCAGTGAAGCAATGAAATTCATTGTATCGGGTGGTGTAAGTCATATTCCGTAAAGAATTTAATTTCACTAGTGTCGGGTAAAAATAAAATTTATGATTGATTATGAAATTAGTCCGCCTTTGCGGCGGAAGGGCACTTACTTTTCCCTTCAGCTGGAAAAGTAAGCAAAAGAGCCGCGGCTTCCCGGTATTTGTTGTAAATCCACACTTAATCCAATCGGTGTAATCCGAGCCGTATCAATGGCAATGAACTATTGAATGGATCTGCAACACTTCTCCGGATTACTTAGCTGAGGTAATTTATTAAAGTTTGTGCAAGGATTAAGTGCGCCTTTCCTGCCAAATCCCGGAATGCCGATCTCTGCAAACAGCAATGACGGTAATTTATGAATGCCTGTATCCAGAGCACTGTCTCAGCTACCATTCATAGCAGATATCAGGTTCCGAAGTACGGTTCAATCCCCAGTGCCAGTAAATTCATAAAACAGTTTTCCTTCCATTCAAAATGCAATACCGAGCATAGGGATTGCGGATCATATCCGAAATACATTCATATTGCACTATCCGCAAGACCAGCGAGACTTGTTTTATGAATGTGAAGGGGGATTGTGGCCAAGGCACCTTGGGATTGAAGAAGGCTTTTGTTTCTTTTGGCCCACAAAAGAAATTGGCCTTCCCGGCTATAGAGGGAGGCAAGGTTGAGAGGGAGGTCTCTTGTTTGAAATTAGCTAAAATATCAATTTGAATAGCCTAAATTGAGATATTAGGATTATTGTAAATTTAACCGGACAGCAATGATATAATTCTAGAGTCTATCTAATTATCTGGGAATTTCAAACACCGGAGCACCTTTTGCCTCTATTTTTTTCTTAAATGTATATTGAATACCTACGTTAATGGCATAATCAGCGAAAGCTGCATCCCCCATACGATAGGTTCCCGTGGTTCTCTGATATTCCAGATCGGTATAACTCTGAGGACGTTCTCTTCTGACAGCGATAGGCAAGCCAAGGCTGAGTGATAGATTATTCTTCATGTAAGAATATACCGGTTCAACCGAGAGGATATTGCCTGGGCGTCTGAAACCTGCACTTCCGCCAATAAAATCATTCACAGGTACAGCCTCATACCGACCACCTATGGATATATTGGAAACAGGGCTAATTGAAAAGTTTGCAGCTAACCT
>JBAZCD010000239.1:0-5173 GCA_041671205.1 Pedobacter sp. | reverse complement strand
AGGATAAGCAGGTTTCCTATCGCTGGCAAGCCGATGTGCCGGGTTTTGACATGCCGGTCAGAATCAAAAAAACAAAAAAAACGGAATGGATATACCCGGGAAGTGAATGGAAAAAGATCAGATTAAAGGGCAGTTTCGAGCCCGACACAGATAATTTTTATATCCTGACAAAAGAAATTCAATGAAATGCACTTCAGGTGCAACGTTCTCTGATAATATGCGTCTAATAAAATAAAAAACAAATTCCGAAAGGGCGGTTTAAAGCTTAATTATCAGACATGAAAATATTGAGAAAAATTCTTGCAATTGCTTACCTAACAGTAGTTGCAACAGATCTTGCAGGTGCTTCCACAGTGATCACTGTAATCAGCAGCAAAAAAAATCCTGCTGAAGAAAATCGTATGGTTTCCGGCTTTGACGGTATATCTTCATCAGGAAGCTATAATGTCTACATCACGATGGACAATACAGAAAGCCTCAGACTAGAGGGCGACCAGGAGCAAATCAGCCAGATCGATACCAAAGTTGAAAATGGCATTTTGAAGATCCGCAATAAAAAGCAGATGAGCCACCGCACATGGAGCAACCGTGGCAAAGTCAATGTTTATATCACCGCAAAAACACTGAACAGTTTGGTACTGAGTGGATCCGGCGATATAGAGGTTAAGGGCCGGGTAAATTCAGAGAAATTCAGCAATACCATCAGCGGATCGGGAAGTATCTCTTCAAACCTGGATGTGAAAGACTACACTGCTACGATCAGCGGATCGGCAAGATCCGGGCAAAAGGAAATGTGAATAACGCAAAGATCACCATTGCCGGTTCCGGAGATTTTGAGGGTGGGGAACTTCAGGCCGCTAATGCCAGCGCAAAAGTAAGCGGTTCAGGTAATATCAGTATTCACGCAAATAAAAATCTGGAGGCATTGATGAGTGGTTCTGGAAATATCAGATACAGCGGTAATGCAAATGTGAAAAGTACGAAAAGCGGATCAGGAAAGATTTCAAAGGGGCTTTGAGTTATGTGGGTTGTGAGTTGCGCATTAAAGCAATAACTCACAGCACATTACCTGTAACAAAAAAGGGTGCTCCATATTAAAATGGTCCACCCTTTTCACGTAAAACGTATAACTTACACCCCCAGCAACAATCTTGCAGGATCTTCAAGCAGTTGTTTTACCCTTACCAGGAATCCAACCGACTCACGGCCATCAATAATCCTGTGATCGTAAGATAATGCAACATACATGATCGGCCTGATCACTACCTGACCATTCAGGGCAACAGGACGTTCCACAATGTTATGCATTCCCAGAATTGCAGATTGCGGTGCATTGATGATCGGAGTTGACATCATTGAACCAAATACGCCCCCATTTGTGATGGTAAATGTTCCGCCTGTCATTTCTTCCAGTGTCAATTTACTATCACGGGCTTTAACTGCTAATTCCATTACCGAAGCTTCGATCTCAGCCAGCGACTTTGATTCAGCATTACGGATAACAGGAACAACAAGTCCCTTAGGTGCAGAAACTGCGATAGAGATATCTGCAAAATCATTGAATACGATCTCTTCACCTTCAATACGCGCATTGACTGAAGGGAAATCTTTCAGTGCTTCGCAAACTGCCCTGGTAAAAAATGACATGAAGCCTAAACCTACGCCATGCTTTTCTTTGAATTTATCTTTGTATTTAGCACGCAATTCCATGATCGGCTGCATATCTACTTCATTAAAAGTAGTTAACATCGCCGTCTCATTTTTAACAGAAACCAGGCGTTTGGCAACTGTTTTACGCAAGGAGGACATTTTTTCGCGTCGCTCCTGTCTGGTGCCTGCCGCTACCCTGGCTACTGGTGCTGCCGGCGCTTTCGCTACGCTGCTTTCAGTCTTTTTACCTGCCTCTGCATTCAACGCATCTTCTTTAGTAAGCCTGCCACCTACTCCGCTTCCCTTAACATCTGCAGGATTAACACCTTTCTCTGCTAAGATCTTTGCAGCTGATGGAGACGGAGCCCCTGATGCATAGGTACTTGCTTTCGCATCTTCGGCTTTGGCAACCGTCTCTTTAGCTTCGGCTTTTGGAGCAGCTTCGGCAACTGACTTTTCTGCCTGCTTTCCTCCTTCTTCAATACTGCATACCGGAGCACCTATTTCGAGTGTATCTCCCTCCTTTGCAATCGTTTTTAAAGTTCCTGCCTTCTCAGCTGTTAGTTCAAATGTTGCTTTATCAGATTCTAACTCGGCAATTATTTCATCCATTTCAACATAGTCGCCATCTTTTTTGATCCACTGGGACAAGGTAACTTCGGAAATAGATTCGCCAACAGGCGGAACTTTGATCACTAAACTCATAATGGTTTTTCTTCTAACTATTAGTCAATATCAACAACTTTCTTAGCTGCCTTTTCTACTTGTTTTTTCACTTGCGCACCTGCTGCTTTTGTTTCAAATGCACTTGCAATGATAAATAACTGCTGTGCAATATGCTGTTTGGCATAGCCGGTAGCAGTGCTGCTGCTTTCTTTACGGGAAATCACCTCGAAATGTAAGGAAGAATTACGAAATTTCCTTGAAATATACGGCCATGGACCCATATTCTCAGGTTCTTCCTGTATCCATATATGATCTTTCGCATTACTGTATTTGCCTCTGATCGCCTCAATCTGATCAAAAGGCAATGGATATAACTGCTCCAAACGAACAATAGCAATATCTTTAATTTTTTCAGTCTGCTGCTTCTCAAGCAGATCGTAATAAATCTTTCCGCTGCAGAAAAGAACCCGCTTTACATCAGCTGCTTTCACATACGAATCATCTATCAGTTCTCTGAACTTACCCTCCGTAAATTCTTCGAGTTTACTCACACACTGTGCACTTCTCAGTAAGCTCTTTGGAGTAAACACAACCAGAGGCTTACGGAAATCGCGCTTCAATTGCCTGCGCAGAACGTGGAAGAAGTTTGCCGGTGTTGTACAATTGGTAACCTGAATATTTTCATCAGCACAGGCTTCAAGAAAACGCTCAATTCTGCCTGAAGAATGTTCAGGACCCTGTCCTTCAAAACCATGAGGAAGGAGCATTACCAAACCGTTGGATCGCTGCCACTTGGTTTCTGCACTGGTAATAAACTGATCGGTGACGATCTGGGCACCATTCACGAAATCACCAAATTGTGCTTCCCAAATTATAAGGGCCGAAGGATTTGCCAGGGCATATCCATATTCAAATCCTAAAACACCATATTCTGAAAGATGCGAATTGTAAATGTCAAATTTAGCCGGGCCATTATCCAGCTTCGCCAGAGGGATATACTCCTCTTCTGAATCCTCCAGTGTTAATACTGCATGCCTGTGCGAAAAGGTACCGCGCTCAACATCCTGTCCGCTGATACGAACTCTGAATCCTTCTTTAAGCAAGGTTCCATAAGCGATCAGCTCACCCATCGCCCAGTCGAACACCTTCGTGTCAGACATTTTCCTGCGCTCTTCAAAAAGCTTCTCGATCTTCTTGAAAAACTTTTTATCAGACGGAAGGGTGCTTATCTCTTTGGCAATAGAGAGGATTTCTTTTGAAGAAACCTTTGTGTTTACGGGCTCAGACAAAGCACCGGGTTTGGCCAGACGCAGACCTTTCCATGAACCCCCAAAGATCTGATGAACAGCCGAGTAGGATTGATCTTCTTTGGCCTCATTTAATCTATCCTGAAGTAAGGCCCGGAAGTTTTTTTCCATTTCCTTGGCCATATTGGCATCCACACTTCCCTGTTCTAATAATTTCTGGTTATAGATCTCACGCGGATTGGCATGCTTCTCTATAGCTTTATATAATAGGGGCTGGGTGAATTTAGGTTCGTCAGCCTCGTTATGTCCATAGCGGCGATAACATAGAATATCTATAAATACGTCATTGTGGTATTTCTGGCGGTACTCAACTGCCATATTGATCGCATACACAATGGCTTCAACATCATCTCCGTTAACGTGGAATACCGGAGATAAAGTAACTTTTGCCAGATCTGTGCAATAAGTAGATGAACGGGCATCTTTATAATTTGTAGTAAAACCAACCTGATTATTAATCACCAGGTGAATACTTCCGCCCGTTTTGTAACCATCAAGCTTTGCCATCTGTAGCACCTCATAGGTAATACCCTGGCCGGCAAGTGATGCATCGCCATGTATCAGGATCGGAGCGATGCGATTAAAGTCGCCGCCGTATTTGAAATCGATCTTGGAACGAACCATCCCCTGAACTACCGAGTCAACAGTCTCGAGATGTGAAGGATTAGGGCATAAGCTCAGATGTACTTTTTTGCCTGAACCGGTATCAACATCCGTAGAGTATCCCAGGTGGTATTTCACATCTCCTCCATAAGGAGTATTAACATCAAATCCCTTTCCTTCAAATTCAGAAAATATATCCTTATAGGTTTTGTGCATGATATTGGCAAGCACATTCAAACGGCCACGGTGAGCCATCCCGATTACAAATTCGTCGATACCCAGCTCAGCACCTTTTCCAATTACCGAATCCAATGCCGGAATTACCGTTTCTGCACCTTCCAGTGAAAAACGTTTCTGGCCTAAGAACTTTGTTCCCAGAAAATTCTCAAAAACAACCGCTTCATTCAGTTTTTCGAGAATCCTTTTTTTGGTTGCAATACTGAAATTTGGTGTATTACGCTCAGATTCCATCCTTTGTTCAAACCATTGAAGTTTTTCAGGATTTCTGACATATTTGTATTCAACACCAATCGACTCGCAATAGGTTTGCTCTACCAGTGCCAGAATATCTTTTAATTTAGCAGGGCCAAGGCCAACCTCAACCCCCGCGCTAAATACAGTTTCCAGGTCCTCATCACCCAGGCCGAAGGTTGAAAGCTCTTTACCGGGAAAATAGGACCTGCGCTCACGAACCGGATTTGTCTTGGTGAACAAATGGCCGCGCTGCCTGTAGCCGTTGATGAGATTTAATACTTTTATCTCTTTAAAAAAATGATCAGGAGTTTCAGCACTTACAACTCCTGCTTCAGAACCGCGGCCAAAATCGAATCCTTCAAAAAATTTCTGCCAGCCAAAATCAACTGAACCCGGATCTTCTTTGTATGACTGATAGAGAGAATCGATGTAAGCAGAATTCGCGTTACTGAGGTATGATAAGTTATCCATTT
>JBAZCD010000238.1:0-5175 GCA_041671205.1 Pedobacter sp. | reverse complement strand
ATCGCTTTTCCAGACCCGCCTGCACGACCGGTACGACCGATGCGGTGGACATAGGTTTCAGGAACATTGGGTAATTCATAATTGATCACGTGCGAAAGCTCATCAATATCAATTCCTCTGGCTGCAATATCCGTTGCAATTAAGGCTTTGATTTGTCCGCTTTTGAAGTTTGACAATGCTTTTTGTCTTGCATTCTGCGACTTATTTCCGTGGATAGCTTCTGTCTTTATTCCTGCCTTAACCAGATCCTTGGTGATCTTATCTGCACCATGTTTGGTACGGGTAAAGATCAGGGCAGATTTAATGGTCTTATCGTTAAGCAAATGGATCAGTAATTTTTTCTTGTCGCCCTTCTCAACAAAAAACAGGGATTGATCGATCGTATCCGCAGTGGTAGAAGGTGGTGTAACCTCCACTTTTTCAGGATCTACAAGGATCGTATTGGCCAGTTTTTGAATTTCTGGCGGCATAGTAGCCGAGAAAAACAAGGTCTGACGTTTTTGAGGGATCTTGGTGATGATCTTCTTTACATCATGGATAAATCCCATATCCAGCATCCTGTCTGCTTCATCAAGTACAAATATTTTGAGATAATGTAAATGAACAAACTTCTGATTGATCAGGTCTAATAACCTTCCGGGAGTTGCAATTAGGATATCTACCCCAGATTTTAATGCAGATACCTGAGAGCCCTGTGAAACCCCTCCAAAGATGACGGCATGTTTCATGCCTGTATGGCGGCCATAAGCAGCAAAGCTTTCACCGATTTGAATAGCAAGTTCACGGGTAGGGGTTAAAATAAGGCATTTGATTGCTCTTGGCCCTTTATCATATATTTTACCACCTTCCAGAATTTGAATAATCGGAATTGCGAAGGCAGCAGTTTTACCTGTGCCTGTTTGCGCACACCCCAAAAGATCTTTGCGTTCTAAAATGATTGGTATGGATTGTTCCTGAATAGGAGTAGGGGCAGTATAACCTTCTGTTTTTAAAGCCTTTAAAATAGGCTCAATAATATTTAATTCTTCGAATAACATGTAATGATTTTACATTGCTGTTAAAAATGCCAGCAATTTTATATTTCTGCAAAGGTACGGGTTTAAAATGATAATGTATCTCTACTGATTATTGTAGTCTTTCAGGACTGGTATGAGTCCAGCGCTTCCAGGATAATTGTGCAGGCCAGGCTGATCTCTTCTTTGGATATGATCAATGGTGGAGCAATACGCATCGCGGTATCACAATGTAAAAACCAATCGATGATGATGCCTTTATCGGAGCAATAATTACACACATATTCTACCTGTTCAAAAGTGCTCAGTTGTATACTGAGCATCAAACCTTTGCCCCGTATTTCTTTGATATCCGGGTGATGAAGGTATTCCCTGAATAGTAATTCCTTTGCCGGGACCTCTGCAAACAGTTCTTCTTCCAATATCGCCTCCAGACTGGCAAGTCCGGCGGCACAACTTACCGGGTGACCACCAAATGTGGTGATATGCCCAAGGATTGGATTATCTTTAAGTACGGACATGATATCATTGCTCGAAATAAATGCGCCGATGGGCATTCCGCCACCCATACCTTTTGCAAGCAATAAAATGTCAGGCTCAATATTAAATTGTTCAAATCCAAATAATTTACCTGTTCGCCCAAAGCCGGTTTGGATTTCATCCAGAATTAACAGTGCTCCGGTTTCATTACAGCGCTGGCGTAAGCGCTGCATGTATTCAACTTCAGGTACTTTTACACCTGCCTCACCCTGTATGGTTTCCAGGATAACCGCCGCTGTATCGGTGCTGATCTGCTCCAGATCCGCTTTTTTATTGAATTCAATGAACTTGATTCCGGGTAGAAGCGGACGGTAAGCCTGTTTATAATATTCATTTCCCATTATACTGAGGGCACCTTGAGTGCTTCCGTGATAGGAATTTTTGCAGGCAATGATTTCTAATCTTCCGGTAAAGCGCTTGGCCAGTTTCATTGCACCTTCAGTAGCCTCAGCGCCTGAATTTACAAAATATACTGAGCTGAGGGAATCAGGCAGGATTGAGGATAGTTTTTCTGCGAACCTGACCTGTGGCGATTGCACATACTCCCCATAAACGGTAAGGTGAAGGTATTTATCAGCCTGGTCTTTGATGGCTTGTACTACTCTGGGATGGCGGTGGCCGGTATTACTAACGGCAAAGCCCGATACCAGATCCATATAACTTTTTCCTGAGGGAGCATAAAGATACATTCCTTCAGCCCGTTCAATTTCAAGTAAACGGGGAAATGGAGATGTTTGAGCAGTATTTAAGAGGAAAAGCTGGCGTGGGCTGAGCATATGCAAAAATACATAAATAAAATGCAGGCAATTGATTGTATGAATGGAAAATATCTTTTGATAAATATTTTCCTCTTCACTCAATTCTTTAGGCACCACGCTATCCCCCTTTGGTCCAAAGGACTCCTTCGGAGAGGGGGGCGCCTTGGCCTTGTGCGATGGCAGGGGGAGGTCATGCTCAATCCAATGATTTTTTTTCTTCCATCCACCCCCTTTTATTCCCCCCGCGGGCGGGGGATACTGGATGCCTAGAAATATTGCTAAAAGATGATATTTTCCACTTCAATCAAATTCCTTAGGCATCATGCTGTCCCCCTTTGGAGGGGGCGCCTCGGCCTTGTGTGATGGCAGGGGGAGGTCTACATTCCAAATGCTCAATCTCAATGAGTAAACGGTTTTCATCGAAAGTTTTAAATAAATTTAATCTACAATTATAAAACGTAATGGATAACGCAGCTTCATTCAATCTATGGCATTATAATAAAGCACTGCGTGCTTATTCCAGCAACAATAGAAGATCAATGACCAAGGCTGAGGCCTGTTTATGGAAATATTCTCTGAGCAAAAGGCAAATGGAAGGATACCGGTTTTTGAGGCAAAGACCTGTATTGAGTTATATTGCAGATTTCATGTGTAAAGAACTTATGCTAATTATTGAAGTTGATGGTCTTACGCACCAATGGGAGGAGGTTGCATTGAATGATATTAAGCGTGAACAAGTTTTAAAAGAAGTTGGGTTTATGGTATTACGATTTAATGATAATGATGTTTTAAATCATATTGATGATGTATCTTATCTGATAAGGGATTATATAATTGATTTTAAGAAGAGAAATAGTACAAACCTCCCCCTTTAATTCCCCTTCAGGCGTGGGATACTGGACGCATAGAAATATTGCTAAAAAGATGATATTTTCCTTTTCACTCAAATTTCTTAGGCACCATGCTATCCCCCTTTGGAGGGGGGAGCGTTTAGCCTTGTGTGTCGGCAGGGGGAGGATATCCGGCAATTAATAAAAATCATATATCACCCCCTTTAATTCCCTCTCAGGCGGGGGATACTGGATGCATAGTAATATTGCTAAAAAGATGATATTTTCCTTTTCACTCAAATTTCTTAGGTATCATGCTATCCCCCTTTGGAGGGGGGCGTGTATGGCCTTGTGTATTGGCAGGGGGAGGATATCCGGCAATTAATAAAAATCAATTACCTTCCCCTTTAATTCCCCCTCAGGCGGGGGATACTGGACGCATAGAAATATTGCTAAAAAGATGATATTTCCCTCTTCACTCGAATTATTTAGGCACCAAGCTATCCACCTTTGGTCCAAAGGACTCCTTCGGAGAGGGCGAGCGTTTAGCCTTGAGTGTTGGCAGGGGGAGGTTATGACTATTATTCCCTTCTCCGATGATTTAACTGCTTGATCAAATGCTCCCTGAATTCCCGTTCTGCCTGGTATAATAGCAGAACTTTTTCTGCAGGTATAGCCTTTAAATACAGCTTTTTGTATTTTTTTTTCAGTTCCAGCATCTTACTTTCATAAGCGATATCAGCATTGATTTTGTCATTAGGAGCGATATCAGTTTTCTGCCTGTCTTCTCTTCTTTTTTTCATCAATTCTATCAATTCTTTCTGGTAGTTATTATATACCGGCCAGAATTTCTGGGCTTCATCACTGGTAAGGTCAAGTTTACTGGTAATAAACGCTACTTTTATCGCTTCAATCTGCTCGTAACGCTCACGACGGTCCTGAGCGAATAATGATGCGTTCATTGTCAGACACATTATAATACCCCAGGCCCCTTTCTTTACTAATCCATTCATAATGTTGTACCGTTAATATATTGTTCTATCTCTTCTGCTGAAATATCAGTTGATACCTGCTGCAGGCCATCCTCACTGGTGTTTTCTATTATGTATTGTGTATCGCTGACAGTGCTGTGAAACTGCAGGTAATTGATTATCTCCTGGTCAGGAACCTTTGACAGCTGTTTTTTAAAGGTATAGACTGATGAATTGAAATAAATAAAGATTCCTGCAATCAATACAATACTTGCTGCTGCAGAATAACTGATCCATGATGTATAGATTTTCTTCTTGCTTGCAGGAGCTTTGTTGTCTGCAATTCTTGAATTAATACGAACGCTTAAATTGGCAAAGTACGCTTCAGGAACCTGAAATTCCCCGGATGGGGCGAGATCCTGAATGGTTTCTTTTACAATACGATCTTCAATTTTTCCTCTTAAGTGCTCAAAGTAATTGGCAGGAATATTAAATCCGCCTTCCTGATCAAATCGAACCGATTCGAGCAGTATTCGGGAATTCAGGTCATCAGGCAAAGATTCAAAATAACCTGACGGAACGCCAAAAGGATTCCCTTTGCTAATTTTAGCAAGAGAAGGAGCCTCTTTTAACCAGTCTGTATTTGAATTCTCTGTTTCCATATTACTTTGATATACTGCAGACAGAAAGGTTTAATCTGAATGCAACAATATCTGTTCAATCTTTTTAACTGCGATATGAAATGAAGCCTTTAGTGCGCCAACGCTGGTGCCTAAAATCTCGGATATCTCCTCATATTTCAAATCGTCAAAATATTTCATGTTAAATACCAGCCTTTGTTTTTCGGGCAGTGTCAATAAAGCTTTCTGAAGCTTCATCTGAGCTTTATCACCATCAAAATACGGACTATCGGCGAGAGTTTCAGCCAGATCAAGGCCATTGGACTCATCTAAAGATACACTGTTTCTTATTTTTTTTCGATTCAGAAAAGTGATACTTTCATTTGTGGCTATCCGATAGAGCCAGGTAAACAACTGAGAATCACTTCTGAACTTTGAAATAC
>JBAZCD010000237.1:0-5178 GCA_041671205.1 Pedobacter sp. | reverse complement strand
CAATAAAGTCCAGAATACCTTCAGCACGGATTGGGTTATCACGATAGATATAGACCTTCCCGTTTATTATTTTATTATCCTGCTCCTTAACATGTAAAATATAGTTCATATTCAGGGTTCTGACATTTTGAAGATCAGTATCCATATAGCCGAGCCATACCCCCTTGTAATCCTGTGCATAAGCAGCCAGTACAGAAGCAAAAAAAAGTAATAAAATGCTTAGATATCTCATAAGCGAATCATTTTTTAGATGTTTTTCTTTTATTTTCTGTGGGTTTATACCTCAGATATAAAGCGGCAGTCTTTTCTTTATCAGATACGATCATTATCCGATGCTTTGCTTCTCCATCAATTAGTATGAGTTCTGAAGTATTTGGAGGAATCAATCCCAGATTTTCTGCATACAATAAAACCTCATGAAGTTCCATGCGTGTGTCTAAACGAAAGTTTATCAGTGAGGGCCTCTTTGAAATCCGGATATTGCCGGCAAGTATTTTTCGGTTCAGATAAACAGAAACAGTATCATTATCGGTCTTCAGGTAATCCAATAGCTGGATCTGCAGATCGGGCTGCCGGACGATGATTTCAGTGACTTTTTTGGCTTCGGTTTCAAGGAAACTACTTGTGAAATCAATTACCGGGACTAATTCGTTATCAGTGATCGTGCTTAGGGTATTAATTACCGAGTCCTTATGTTCTTCAAGAAATTTGTTTAGTCCTTCAATTGATCTTGATAAAATAACCTTTCCGGGTATGCAGGAGTCATTAGGGTCATCCTTACTGACCCCGGTCCATGAGCCTTCCAGATATTCAAAATTAAGTTCTTTACGATAGCCCAGTTCAAACTTCTTTACGCAGGCTACCCAATCCCATGGGACAATATCTTCACGTATCCAGTCGATGCTTTCATAAAGTTTGACGCTGTCATGATCCATCTTGCCGGATAATCCTATGCGTATTCTGACGGCGTTTCCTTCCGAAGCATAGGAATCACCCCAGATACTTTTCTTCTGCGTGAGATTAAGTTCGAGGTCATAGAGCTCACTGTATCCTCCGGGACCCTGGGTGATTTTTCCAAACCATTTTCCACCTATATCCTGAGGGAAGGCATCATGGCTGAGGATTGATAAGAAAATGAAGAGAAGCCATTTCATACCAGTTAATTTGAATCAAGTTAGTGATTTTTAACTGGTTTATCTACAGCCGTTTATCTGAAAAGTTTCAGGTGCAATTTTTTGTAATTGATGATCGCTTTAAAGCGATATAAAATATCTCCACCTAAAACACCAATCACCGGCGGCAGATTCAGGCTGGAATAAGCCTGCTTAATGGTAGAAAGATCAAGTATGGCAGCTTCGAAATTCTTTAATTTTAATTTCCCGATCTTCAAAACCGGGAGAATTATAGTATGACTTTCCATGGTATTTGTCCCAAGACCGGTTGATAACCGGTCGGACATGACCAGTTCTTCGTCTTTCATATGCTTCTCTATCGTGACTTTATCAAACACCGTTTTAGAAGCCCCGGTATCAAGCACTACATTAAAGGATTGCCCGAAAACAACAACTTCCACCAATAGGTGGAAGCCGTCATCGTGTAAATTTATCAGTTCCAGAGGAACTCTTGTTTCGCTCATTGAAGCGTTTAGATAAGATTAGAATCTCTAAGAACCTGGTTCATATTTCTTACTGCATCAGCACTCTTGTTGAATTCTGCCTGCTCAGCATCAGAAAGTTTGAAGTCGAGGATTTTTTCCCATCCGTTTTTGCCAAGGATAACCGGAACAACCAGGGAGATATCTTTTTGTCCGTATTCTCCATCTAAAGCAACACCGCAAGAGATCAGTTTCTTCTCATCACGTACGATGCTTTCTACCATTGCTGCAGTGCCAGCACCCGGTGCATACCATGCAGAAGTACCGATCAGTTTTGTTAAAGTAGCACCACCAACCATCGTAGAAGAAACCACTCTTTCCTGCTGCTCCTTAGTCAATAATTGAGTAACCGGAATGCTGTTCCAGGTGGCATGATTGATTAAAGGGATCATGGTAGTATCACCATGTCCGCCAATAACCACGGCATTCAGATCTGCTGGTGAACAACCCAGTTCAACGCTCAGGTAATATTTGAACCTTGCAGAATCCAAAGCTCCGCCCATTCCCAGAATTTTATTCTTTGGAAGACCTGAAGTTTGAAGGGTAAGGTAATTCATCGTGTCCATTGGATTGGAAACCACAATGATGATTGTATTTGGAGAGTGCTTCAGGATGTTTTCTGTAACGCTCTTTACAATATTTGCGTTAGTGCCGATCAATTCTTCACGGGTCATTCCCGGTTTACGCGGTAATCCGGAAGTGATGACAACCACTTCAGACCCTGCAGTAGCAGCATAATCATTGGTTACACCTTTAATCTTGGTATCAAATCCCAAAAGGGCTGAAGTCTGCATCATGTCGATCGCTTTACCTTCAGCAAAACCTTCTCTGATGTCTAATAAAATAAGTTCTTCTGCTAATTCTTTTCTGGCGATGTTATCAGCACAGGTTGCACCTACTGCACCGGCTCCTACAACTGTAATTTTCATTTTATGATTTGTTTTAATTTGAGATCAGATCTGTTTGAGATTTTTAATTAAAATCTGCCTTTTTCTTATTCAAAAACGCCTTTGCCGGCAGATTTGAATTGACAAGCCGAAGATAGATAATTCAATCTTTTTTATGAAATTATTAGCACTTATTGTGTAAGTTTTTTGTTTCTAATTTGAAAATTATAATATATTTGTTCCTCAATTTTAACGCTAATTAAGATGATAGTATTAGCCACCCTCCGTATACGCTAGGGTTCCCCTTCCACAAAAATTAATGATGCAGATTTTATCTGCTTATATCTTATTTTAATCATCATTCTTTTATCATGTCTGAAACCGTACAAAATTCCGGTAAGATTCCGGCTATATTATCTATTATAAAACAATCACTCAAAGGAGAAGAGCGCGATTATACCCAGGGAAGCATCCGATTATCAGTCCTTTTACTTGCCATTCCGATGGTACTCGAAATGATTATGGAATCTGTCTTTGCCCTGGTTGATCTCTATTTTGTGGGTCACCTTGAGAACAGCAGCTTTGCAATCCAGACTGTTGGTCTGACAGAATCGGTACTAACCATTATTTATTCCATTGCAATTGGCATCAGCATGGCTGCAACGGCAGTCGTCGCCAGACGTATCGGAGAAAAAGATCCTAAAGCAGCCTCTAAAGCGGGGATGCAGGCGATACTGATCGCGATTCTGATCAATACAATCATTAGTATTCCGGCATTTATCTATGCTACCGATATCCTGTTGCTGATGGGTGCCTCTGCAGAATCGGCAACGCATGGAACTGCCTTCACACAGATCATGATGGGCGGAAGTATTTTTATTATGCTCTTATTCCTGATCAATGGTATTTTCAGAGGAGCGGGGAATGCTGCAATTGCAATGAAAAGTCTCTGGCTGGCTAACCTGGCCAATATTATTTTATGTCCGATTTTTATCAATGGATTCGGTCCGGTACCTGCTTTCGGACTAACCGGGGCTGCCATGGCAACCACTTTGGGACGTGGCCTGGGAGTTTGTTATCAGCTTTATTATCTCTTTGATGGCAGCGGATACCTGAAAATGAAACTGGCCTATCTGAAACCGCAATGGGAGCAGATTGTCGCCCTTTTGAAAATCTCGGGACCGGGAGTTCTGCAGTTTGTCATCGCCTCCTGCAGCTGGATTTTTCTGGCTCAGCTGGTGGCTACCACTGGCGGGGATGAAGGCTCAGCAGGTTATCAGACCGCCCTGCGCTTGTTCATGTTCTTCATGCTTCCGGCATGGGGCTTAAGTAATGCGGCCTCGACGCTTGTCGGACAGAACCTTGGCGCCAAACAGATCGAGCGTGCCGAACTTTCGGTCATCAAAACAGCCAAATACAATGTGATCTTTATGATCTTCATTTCTGTTGTATCGATACCCGGGGCAAGGATTATGGTGTTATTTTTTACGAATGATCCGGCTGTGCAGGATGTTGCGGTGCAGGCATTGCGGATTATCGGTGCCGGCTATGTGTTTTATGGCGCGGGCATGGTATTAATTAATGCCTTTAACGGAGCAGGAGATACCTGGACTCCAACCTGGCTTAACTTGTTTGGCTTCTGGTTTTTTCAGATTCCGCTGGCTTATCTGCTGGCTAAGTACTTCCAAATGGGACCTGAAGGGGTTTTTATTGCAATCCCGGTAACAGAGATCGCGATCACCATTGCTGGGTATGTGTTGTTTAAGAGGGGGAAATGGAAGAGGGTGAAGGTTTAGGGAGTTGGGACCTGGTAGCTATTGGGTTGATAGTTGACACCTGGTAGCTATCGGGTTGAAAATTGAAAATGGAAATTCGTTTGCATCTGTTTTCTGTCTGAACTGTGATTCTTTTGATTATTATGATTCTGATGATTTTTTCAGGACGCCAATACATATTGTCTAAAAAAAATCTATTTCCAATGAACTCAAATTTATAGGCGCCACGCTGTCCCCCTTTGGAGGGGGGGCGCGTATGGCCTTGTGTGTTGGTAGGGGGAGGTCATGCCCATTTCAATGAGAATCTTTCTTCCAACCACCCCCTTTCATTCCCCCGCCAGCGGGGGATACTATCGCTAATGCACAACGCGGAAGCGTAATATGTTTCCAATTTACCCGAATATTTTAGGCGCTATGCTGTCCCCCTTTGGAGGGGGCGTGTATAGCTGAGCGCGGGCAGGGGGAGGACTTACTCATTCCATTGAAATCTAATTTTCAATGAGCCAATAACTCATCGACAACCGACAACTGAACTACATCCTCAACAAGGTATTCCCAATCGCATCCGCCAGCACCTCATTCACCTCCACATCCTTCGCAAATTCCCTCCATCGACCTACATTTTCACTTATTTCTTCAATAATATGACCTGATTTTTTGCATTTAATCGATTCGCCGATGCTTGTGAGGTCTTCTTTTAAAATATCCTTCCGTTTATTGTTGATGCTCAGGGCATGCTGACTCACCCAATCACTTCCGGGACGGAAGGCATGGCAAATATCATAAGCCGGAGCCAGCTCCCATTTGCCTTCCTTTTTTAGTCTGAAAGCAAAGTTCTTTGTATGATCGTCGCAGTTCCTGG
>JBAZCD010000236.1:0-5182 GCA_041671205.1 Pedobacter sp. | reverse complement strand
TGCCCCGGGATACCATCTTGAATCCCAGATTTTTGTGTCAAGTCTTACTGCAATGATATTCTCCTTACCAATTATAATATATGGAGTAAGATCGAGTCTGAAAGAAGTATAACCATAAGGCCATTCCCCGACATATTTACCATTCAGCCACACTTTAGCATAGGCCATTGCGCCGTCAAAATCGATATAAATGCGTTTATCCTTGTCATTTTCGCTTACATTGAAATGTTTTCTGTACCAGCCAATCCCTTTCCATGGTAATAACCCTGTATTATTCTCGAGTGTATCATTGAATGGACCCTCAATAGCCCAGTCGTGTGGCAGATCGAGTGATCTCCAGCCATTATCATTAACAGCAGACATTTGCAGATCAGCAGGTTCTTTATCATTTGCAGCCGCTTCATTTAATGCATTAAAATATTTTATAAATTTCCATCCGTCGTTGAATGATTCACGTGATCTTGGCGATTCCTGTGCCTGTAATGTTACACTAAAACAGAGTGTTACAACTGCTGTCATCATAACAAGTAAAAGTTGTTTTTTCATATGTTCGGAAATTATAATTTTTGACTAAAATAAACAAATAGAGGAGATCTAGTGCGGTGATTTGTCATAATAATGGGTAAAAAGTAACGAGATCCGGTTTTTGTTGAATACTATATTATGGTGCTCTGCACCTTAATTTGTGTTTTGTAATGTTATGTTCTACAAATATTTTGCGGCTCTGCCGCTCATTTAACTGGTTCCTGCTCATCCCGGGATCCCCCGCTAACGCATTTCTGACTGGCAAAGCAAGTTTATAATATTCCTGATCAGTCCTGGGGATTCCTCGCTAACGCTTTTCTGACTGGCAAAACAAGTTTATATTATTCCTGCTCAGCCATGGGGATCCCTCGCTAATGCTTTTCTGACTGGCAAAGCAAGTTTATAATATTCCTGATCAGTCCTGGGGATCCCTCGCTAACGCTTTTCTGACTGGCAAAACAAGTTTATATTATTCCTGCTCAGCCATGGGGATCCCTCGCTAACGCTCGGGATGACAGGCATTTACTGGGGCAAAGAGGGGAAAGAAGTGGCGATTCGTAGTGTAATTGCCACATGCCAGTAATTTTTCAACGAATCGCCACTTCTTTCCCCTTCGAACTCAGATTCCCGTGTCATCCCGAGTCTCCATACAAATATATTGCACATCAGGGAATATGACAAATTATTGATAATTACCTTTGTGATATTTTACACAGTTTGACCGTCGCTCGTTTTAGTGCATTTTGCCTGTTCCCGAGTATGGTTCCGGAAGATTGAGCCATCAGGTTTGGTACTTCCTTTATCAAGGAATGTCCGATTAGTAGTGTTTCAATTCCTAAAGGCCTTCCGGGTGTATAATTAATTATTAATTTAAAGCATAACCATGGAGAAAATCAGAGAGAATGCCGCAGGCATTGACATTGGAGCAAAAAAAGTTTTTGTCTCCATTGAAGGACAGGAAGTCAGATACTTTTTCACTTTTACTGAGGATTTCGAGAAGTTACGGGATTATCTGTTCGAACATAAAATTGAGACGGTTGCAATGGAAGCAACTGGAGTATACTGGAATATTTTATACGATATCTTAGAAGAGACAGGTATTGATGTATGGCTGGTGGATGGACGGCAAACAAAACAGGTTCCTGGTCGCAAGACTGACGTAAAAGATTGCCAGTGGATACAGCAACTTCACAGTTATGGCTTACTAAACCGATGTTTTGTTGCGGAAGCAGATATAAAAGAACTTAGGGCTTATCAACGGTTAAGAGAAGATCATATTCGTTCAGCTTCAATGCATATTAATCACATGCAAAAGGCTTTAACTGAAATGAATATCAGACTCACAGAGGTTCTAAGTCAAATCCATGGTGTAAGTGGTATAGCTATAATAGAAGCAATCCTAAAAGGAGAGCGCAATAAAGAGACACTATTAAAAATGTGTGATACTAAAATCATAAAACATAAGAAAGAGGATGTCTTAAAATCTTTAAATGGTCGGTATACTAAACATGGACTTTTTGCTTTACAACAGGCATTTGATTCATATGTTTTTTATAAGCATCAAATAGTACAATGTGATCAAATGCTCAGTGAAGTAATTAAAAGAATTGGTAAAGGAAAACCGGACATAAATCAACAAGGCCATAGAAAACCAATAAGACACAATAAACCTGAGATCGATAATCTTGGTAAATATTTAATGAAGATATTCGATGGAAAAGATGCTACCATATTATCTGGAATAACCGATTATAGTTGGTTACAGCTCTTAGGCGAAACAGGTTCCGATTTATCAAAATGGCCATCGGAAAAACATTATACCAGTTGGCTTGGCCTAGCTCCTGGTCAGCACACTTCAGGTAAAATGAAGAAAACAAAAAAGAAGAACGGTCATCCCAAAGCAGGGCAAATCTTTAGACAGATTGCCCAGAGCTTATTAACAAGTAAACAAATTGCTCTTGGCGCATTTGGAAGAAGACTTCGAGCAAGAAAAGGTTCTCATATAGCAATCAAATCAGTTGCACGAAAACTGGCGTCATTATATTGGCGAATAATGGTAAAAGGAATGGCATTTGTTGAGGAAGGTATCAAAAAGTACGAAGAACAGCTTTTAGAGCAAAAACATAGGTCCCTTAAAAGACTAGCAAAAGAGCTAAATATACAAATTACTAGTAATGAATTAATTACAGAAAGTTGTCATTAGTAAGCGCCAGCGAGGGATCCCCTACACCCTTTACTATTTTTAAAGCCTAAACTATCAATCCTTTCCTATCTGCTCATTGAGCCACCCGGGCCGGTTCGTTGTTATTCCTTTAACACCCAGGGAGATAAGCCGTTTAGCCTCTGCCGGATTATCTACAGTCCAGCTGAAGACCTCAAGTTTAAGTCTGCCGGCTTCATTTACAACCTCCCTGGTTATTATGTTCCAGCTTAAACTGATTCCTTCAAGACCAGCCTGAGGTACAAGAGGCAGGTTTTTCTTCAGCAGATCAGCATTACTGCAAAGCCAGTAGCATGAATTTTCAGGAAATGCTTTCTTTGTGTCGCTGATGGTCTGAAAATCGAAACCTATAAAGACGAATCTCTTATCTTTTCCAAAATTATTTATTGTTTTCTTTAATTCAGGAAGTACTTCACTGCCACATTTAATCTCAACAACCAATTCTTTCCCGGCAGGCACCGCCTGAATGATCTCTTCGAGGAACGGAATTTTTTCTCCCTTATATTTTACATCCTTTAATAATCCAATATCGAGTTTCCTCAATGTATCTGAATGGGTATTCTTAATAGTATATTCTTTACCGGATGTTCGTTTGGTGGTTGCATCATGATTGACAATTATACGGTTATCTTTCGACATGTGAATGTCGCACTCAACAGCGTCGGCCCCCAGTTCCCATGCCAGTTTTGAGGAAGCCACACTGTTTTCAGGTGCCAGATATGATGCTCCTCTGTGAGCAATGATCTCTGTTTTTGGGAACGGGACCAGCTTTCTCATCTCCTTTTTTATAATTTCTGTCCAAACAGCATATCCATCAGGATTAAGATGAAGCAGATCTTTTATGAAAAGTTCATCCTTTGGTTTGCCTTCACTATTCAGAAATGCGAAATCTGTACGGATTGAATATGTGTATTTCTGATTCTCACAGACTCTCCTGATCAGTTCAGTAGATTTTTTAATCTCCGGCCATACTTTCCATCTTGATGAGCAGGGAGTAACTTCAATCCAGTAAACAGGAGTTACCGGATGACTTTTCCGGATTGTCTTTAATACACTTTTAAAGAGATCTGCAACTTCCTCAGGACTCTTATCCAGATCGTTACCTGTAATATCGTTTGCTACAAAAAGTACAATAGCATTGCATGGATGAGGTTCAAAGATTCGTTCGGCGTAAACTACAAGGTCGCTTAATCTCGAACCACCGAATCCTCGTTGAATAACAGGGTAGGGGGCCATGTCTGTTGCAAGAGTGGACCATAACCTTATACTTGAACTTCCCGCAAAAAGCACCGCCTCTGGTGAATAAGTCTCAGATTTATCGAGTTCTTCAAATTTCTGAATATCGTTTTCCCAGGCTAGTACTGATGGACTGGTTTCATATTTTTTTACTGGTGAACAGGAGATTATAAGAATCGAAAAACCTAATAGCAGTAACCTTTTCATAAGATTCATTTTTAAGCAAAGTTTTGGTAAAAGTATATTTTAAAATTTGTTTAAAAAATGAGGAAACAATTATATTTTTTCCAGGTAATGGAATAAAACCAGGATTGCTCGCACCTCACAAAACCTTAAAGCACATGTCGGGGGAGGGTTCAGAATTATTCAAGAAAACTTTTCCCACATATTGTAGTCCGTTACCTTATTATTTATAAATTGGCGCCGAAACCGGAAAATAAAAGGAGCTTTTTAGAATCGGGTTTTTAGATTTTGAACTACAATACATCAAATTATTAAAACATTATGAGTGAGCCCTTTAATGATAAACGAGGTAGTTTTACCAGTAAATTCGGTGTCATTGCTGCTGTTGCAGGTTCGGCTATAGGACTTGGTAATATCTGGAGGTTTCCGTATGTGGCAGGCGAGAATGGCGGAGCCGCATTTTTATTTATATACCTGATAATTATTGTCGGGATTGGAATCCCTGTAATGACCTCAGAGTTCATAATTGGCCGTTCAGCTCAGAAAAATCCATATGGAGCTTTTAAGCTTCTTGCTCCTGGAAAACCCTGGTATTTAATTGGACTAATGGGGATTGCTGCTGCATTTATGATACTTGCCTTCTATACCACAGTTGCAGGGTGGACTCTTGAATATTTTTATCAGACTGTTACCGGTAATTTATCTGGTAAAAGCGAGGCCGAACTGACTGTGATGTTTGAGACATTTCAGAAAGGATCATTCCGTCCGTTTCTCTGGTTTATAATATTTATGGGTTTAACCGGATTAATAATTTTGTCTGGTGTTCAGAAAGGAATAGAACGGTATACCAAGCTCCTGATGCCATTTCTGGTTTTATTGCTGGTTTTATTATGCATCAGATCAATTACACTGGAAGGTTCCAGAGAGGGTCTCAGGTTTCTTTTCCATCCCGATTTTAGCAAGATCACATCAAAAGTTATTCTTGAGGCACTTGGACAGGCATTCTTTTCTCTGAGT